>CAZDJE010000095.1:0-14720 GCA_964505715.1 uncultured Desulfocapsa sp.
TCAAACAAATGAATGGCTAAAATAAGCGACATCTTTCTTGACATCTACCGTTAGTTGTGGTGGTGACTGTGTACCCACCATGCTCAAGGCGTCTTTTGTTTACCCGAACAAGCAGTTCTTCGTCATCAACAACAAGAATTCGCCCACTGCCCTTAGGTAATGGTGCTTCACTTTTTTGCGTTGTTACCATATCATTTTTATCGGCTGAAGATTCTTTCAATGCCGGGATATAGATATAAAATGTGCTCCCCTGTCCCAGTGTACTTTCTACCCTGATGAAGCCTTTGCAGTCCAGCACAATGCCGTGAATAACGGAAAGGCCGATACCGGAGCCTGAACCTTTCCCTACCCCTTTGGTGGTGAAATAGGGTTCAAAAATCCTCTGCATGGTTTTTGTATCCATGCCATTGCCAGTGTCACTGACAGAAAGCACAACAAAGGAACCGGCAGAGACATTCTTGTATGCTTTAACGTCCTCAGTCTCAAGGTTTTCATGAGACAGCCTCACTGTCAAAGTCCCTTTTTGCTGGTCCATGGCGTGAAGAGCATTGGAGCAGAGGTTGACCATGATCTGATGGATATTTGTCGGATCTGCTTTTATATTCCCACATTCTTTATCGATATCCTCTTTTATTTCAATAGTGGTAGGTAAAGTAGATCGCAGCATCTGAAGTGCTTCTTTGATAATTGGATGCGGAGTAAGAGATTGCAGCTGAAGCTCTGTTTTGCGGCTGAAGGTGAGAATCTGTTTAACAAGCTCAGCAGCCCTGATGCTTGACTGGATAACCATATCAATATCGTTATCAGCAGGACTGCCGTCAGGAAGTTCTTCTTTGACCAATTGTGAATAGCCCAAGATGGCCGAGAGGATGTTGTTAAAATCGTGCGCGATGCCGCCCGCCAGAGTTCCGATGGCTTCCATTTTTTGGGCCTGCGCCAGTTGCACTTGGAGCCCCTTTTTCTCCTGCTCGGTCTCCCTTCGCTTGGTTATATCGAGAACCCCTGCTATCGCTCCGCAATAATTGCCATCTTCATCCAAAACCGGAGCAGTTTCCATCGTTGTAATAATTCGCTGACCATCTTTTCTTAAAAACTCAAAATCATGCTGCTCAACCATGCCTTTCTGCCGGCGTTCCAGATTGGCATTAGCAATTTTTATTGCTGCTTCATCCATAAAATAGAAAAGATGCTTCCCAGTCATTTCAGCAGGGGCATAACCTAACATTTTCGCCATACTGGGATTGGCAAAGGTTGTGTTATGATTTTTGTCTATCACCCAAATGCCTTCCTGTGCAAGTTCAATGAGTTCACGATATTTTTTCTCGCTTGCTTGTAGATCTCTCTCCGCCTTTTTATTCTCGGTTATGTCTGCTAAAGTTGCATAAACTTGATATGGTTCTTTTTCTCCTGGTTTGAATTGGGGAGTCGCATTAACAATGACCCAGTTGTAACTTTCATTTTGTGGATTAAAAATCCCCATGATTATATTTTTTACCGGTTCACCACATTTCAATGCAACCATTGCAGGGTGGGCTTTTCCCGGAAAATCAGAACCGTCCTCGTAAATCGTTTTCCAACATGGGTCAATTAATGTCCGCCCCTGCATCTGATTGATGCTCAGGCCCAGAATACGTTCGGCTGCTGGATTAGCAGAAATTATTGATCCAGTTGCGCTCTGGTATACGACTCCCTGCTCCGTTGATTCGAATAATGTACGGTATTTTTTCTCACTTTCCCGTAACACCTCCTCGGTTTTCTTTCGATCAGTAATATCATTAAATGTTACAATAAGGTTATCTGGGAGAAAAGAGATATAGAGATCACAAATTTTCACGGAGCCATCTTTACAGGTGATCTGGTATTCACCCGTATTAACCGGATGTCCTGATGTTTTAGCTATTTCCAGAAAAGGTTTCCATTTTTCAATCACATCTTGCCTGTAATCCGAGTCAGGGTAAGCAATTTCATACCATTGAGATGTGGTCGGCGCCGTATGTCCAAAAAGCTCAAAAGCACTGCTGCTCCAATAAATTATTTGATTATCCCTCAAATCAACAACTGCTACAGGGAATGGTGTAGCATCTAGAGTAGACCGCAATTTGTTTTCGCTCTCCCTCAGAGCCTTTTCTGCCAGCATTTTCTCTGTAACGTCTACGATTATTGCTAAAGAACAGATAAAGACACCATGCTCATCAAGAATTGAACTAGCCGACAACAAAACATCAATTATTGTTTTGTCCTTTTTTACAAATTGGTAGGGAACGTTTTCAATTATTCCCTTATTAAAAAAATCAGGTAAAGCGGCATTTTCAGCGTATTTTTTGGATTCTTGTGTGAGAAATTCTGATGAGCTACGACCAATTACATCTTTACGTTCATACCCCATCTTTTTTAGCCAGAAGTCACTGACATTAACCAATAAACCTTTATCGTTTATAGCATGGACCATAGTTGGCAGTTTGGAAATAAAATCCATGTGCTGTTTCAACTGCTCAGGGATAGATTTTTTGCTCATATATTCACACCCCATAATTTGAACATTTATCAGAGTAACACCCTATAAATCCGGCAATGAAGCTAAGAGAAACGGTGTTTCCGTCTCAATACTTTAGCACAAAACCTATGTCTTTTGACATCTGAAATGATGAGACTGCAAATCCAGCAAAATAAAAGCTGCCTTCTGATATTCTTCGCAAGTTTTAAAAATAGACAAGCAGTGAATTGAAACTCAAGCCAAAATTAAGTACAGCAGAATATATCCTTTGCCAATCTCATCAGTTAAGCATCGTCGACAATTTAGATTGTTTCTGATAAGGCCAGATTGGATAGTTCCGGTTGACGGGAGAGGTGGTTACAGGGGCCACCATTCTCATTCCAACCGCTGTGTTACACGTGTCATCTTGCAAACGATGGGGTAGAAGAGTTACGGGTTCTCTGCTGCTGCTCTCCAGCCTATGGCCATGGTGACACGAAAATGATTTAAAGGAAGGGCTGATTTTACAACCTGGTTCATTGCGCATATCAGCAAAAATAAGTTCACCAGCAATGGCTTTTTCGACGGAGTCAGTACGGTGTCGATAAACGTTATTCCGGAATTAAAAATCGAATAGTGTAACTACTGCTATAGCCTTCAATACGACCATAAATACTCACACCATCACCCCGGTCTTTAACTCTAAAGTAGATGGTACTGCCATCTTTCCCCAAGATTTCAGCGTTATAGAGTTCCAATACGTTTTCATAATTTTTGATTATCTCTTTGCGTGAGATACTCTTGTCAAGCTTGCCATCTTTAAGGATCTTATAGCCAATGACATCAAGATGCCCTTTAAACTCTTTGAGCTCCCTTTGGGATGAATAGGGCTTCGTGTACTCTATGCCCAACGATCCATTCTGATGAATATATTTTGAATCTACAACAGAGTTATCGAGAGGTTTAATAAAGTCTATGGTGATGATAGACTTTTCGTTACCACCACTCACTTTATGGAGTTCAACCCGTCTGTTTACAGCCCGTCCGTCATCGGTATCATTTGTGGCTACGGGCTCACTTTCGCCATATCCCTTGGATTGCAAACGTGAGTTTTCAATACCTTTAGAAGATATGGCATTGCGCACCGATGCTGCACGATCAGCTGAAAGTGTCATGTTGTAAGTGTCGCTTCCTTTGGAATCGGTATGTCCGTGAATGGAAATGACAAGATCAGGATATTGTTGCATTAAGGCAACTGTAGAGAGAATTGCCTTGTTTGATTCAGGTTTGAGTGTGGCTTTGTTGAAATCAAAATAGATGCCATCAAGGGTGATTTTCCCATTTTTATCAAGTTCAGATTTGATTTTATCGGGTGAAAGGACAAGGGACTGCTCAAATGGCTCTTCCTGGATAATTTGAATTGAAAAGCTGTTATTATCGGCGCCAAATTTAATAATATTAACAGTGCCATTTTGCTCCAGTCGGAATTGAACAGTACTATCGTTGTCTTCTAAGATCGTTGCCCCTAATTTGAGAAGCTTGTTCTTATAATCATGGGGGATAGTATAACGACAACTATTTGGATCTTCACTGTTCTTTATAAAAGTGATGTTCCAGAACTTCCCTTTGTACAGGTTGGCTTTTCGATTGAAAAAAAATGTATATTCATCATATTTTTTATATGTAACTCTGCTAATCGCAAAATCTTTAACAAGAGGAATAGCTATGTTTGGAGCAAAAGTGACCTTGCCGTGTGTTTTGGTGAAAATATGGTTTGCATTATCAGTAAGTGTAACAGTTTCCGGATAATCCTCAACGCGTAAGAGTACATATTTATAGCTGATTGAAAAGGTGGAGAGCTTAAGCCAATACTCTTTACCATCAATGGTAAAATGGCCATAATTGTCATTATTTATCTCTGATGGTTTGATTTTCAATCTATCAACAATGAAAGCTTTAATAGTTTCATTATGCTTGCCGTCTTCAAACTTCGGCAATTTATAATCTTGTTTCCATGTATGGCCATAAACAGGTATGTACCCTTGGCCTTTGACCCAGACTTCCAGTTTATCGTATCGCTCTTGTTTGAGTTTTGAGGCTTTGGTTACGGTGGGATAAGTGAGATCGAAAGCAAAAGGTTCTGATGCAAATACGAATATTGAGATCAGAGAAAAAAGTACTATTTTGAGTGGGCTCATGGTTGTTCATAGTGCTGAATTAAATTAAAAAAAATCGCTTCGCCAGTCAACAAAGAGAATAAATAGGCCAAAAGTCTTGAATTTCTTTTTCTACCCACCGTCTTCTGTAACTACTTTACTTGGTAGGATGTTTTGGAAATAGTTCTCCATTTACTTACTCTCATTGAGAATATTTTCAATAGAATTTTGAAAAACATGTCTAAAGGTAGTCACTGGCAAGATTACCTGACTTGGAAAAACGGCAGGTTTATCTTCTTTCTAGTTTTTCTCAAAATCAAAAATCGTCCATTACCATATATCAAAAAAGTTCTGCTTATGTACAAAGCTCAGCCATTTTTGTCATTCATTCCCGTCAAGGCGGGAATCTAGAGGGGTAGCACGAAACTGGATCCCCGCCTTCGCGTGGATGACACATCTAGTCACGTGTAATTTTTATGCTTTATCAGAGTGTTACGCCTCAAATATGTGGCATTAGCTAAGTTTTATACGTAATCAAAAAAAATTTGCTGTAATGAACTATCCAGTAGCAAGGTTAACCAGAGAAGAGAAGGTTCAATTTAAAACTATCCCTGAATAAGGCCAGATTGGATAGTTCCTATTAAGGGGGGGGAGATATCTACTTTCATTCTTTTGGTGTTCACAGATACGATAAGCCGGAGGTCAGTTTGATATAATTGAATCACTCACCCTTTTTTTCCGCCCAGCGTCCAATCTCCTTTACTATTCGCTCAGGATTAGGAGCGTTGTTCAGCATCATTTTTTTGAATAATTCGTAATACCTGATTTGAATAAAATCAAATTGGCTACCAATCCCAGCATCATTAGAATGAATAATCCGGCAGGTAAATTCAATCTGACCCAGCAAAGTAAGATTAAAATATTCATTAGGCAGCACAAGTGGTACATATTCAAGCTCGATAAAGGCTCCGGCAAAACTTAAATTCAGGGTTTGGCCCTCCAACACCAATTTACGACGAGGCATCTCTACTTTCACCTTGAAATGCAGGGGAAGTCGAAGATGTTTTCTACGCTCTTTTCTCATAATTTGTCACTATACAATTCTGTAATGATATTCACATGAAGAAGAGAAAAAAAGGTGGCTATTCGCCAAATATTTTCCAGACTATAAGACTTTTCTAATCAAGATTTTCCCACTCTATCGCCGGTATTGTTCTGAGCTGATCAATAGGAAACATATCGACTTTCATTGAAGGTATGATACCACTGTATTATGTTATATTGCAAGACCTGGCCCTAGATGTTTAGCTGATCTACCTATAACAAAACCTACAACATCGCAACCTCCCGCTCTGTCTCGTTTTCCAAGGCCGTATAATGTGCCCAGGCCATTTATTCTACTACCGCACACGGTACATCTGGCCATTTCCACTTTGACCTTCTCCTTGCAACAGCACTTGGAACAAACTTAGATACTCGGACGATTAAAAGGCTTCAATGTATACAGCCCCCCTCACCCGAAGATGACGTAAATACCGGGAAGACATATGGTGCTCACCGCAGAAAATGGCTTTTCAGATAAAAATTTCATTATCTATATATTCAGCAACAGTAGAAAGCTATAGTTCAGGTATTAGAAAAATCAAAAGATAATTAATTTGGCAAAAGCAACGACCAACCTCACCTTCCACTATGAAGTGCAGTGGAATCGCGAACGACAGCTTGTATGTGCAGAAGCGACCAGGCAAAAAAACCATAGAAAGCTGCGCAGAGCCAAAGTTGACCATAGAGGGGGAGAATATCAGAAAAATCAGCACCCATCTGGTTTAGAGCTATAAACGCCTTTATTGCCGGGATAACGGGTATTATCTGAATAATGGTGGTGATTGAGTGAGGTACTGAAGAGGTTGGCCACACAAAGCCCGAAGCAAAAATCAGGGGCAGCGAGGAAAGAAGCACCAGTACAGTCGCTAATTCGCGTCGTGGCACGAGAAGACCTATCGTTATCCCAAGAAAAGTACTTGCAAGTAAAAAAGGGAGGATGAGTAGATTCAGCTCAGCAAAATTTGCAAGGTGCGGAATATTGTAAAAGGAAAAGCAGAACCCGAAATAATACATGCAGAGAACCCAGTAGATGCTCACAAAAAATCCAGTGCGAACAAGCAGCAACTTCAGTGGATTTGCCTCAAGCCAATAGCCCCTCTGTCCCTGTAGACGCAGTTCATTTTGGCCGCCACCAAGTATCCCCACCCCCATAATAAGGGTCTGATGTAGAATCAGAATCAAAACGGCAGGGATCACATAATTTACATACCCCATTGTCGAATTGAACACCGGACGGAGATTGAGCCCAATTGCATTGTACTGTTTTTTCGCAAGGATCAGAGCCTGTCCGGACATTACCATGCGGGAAATTTTAACTTCTGCTGTGAGGGTTTGCCCAGCTGATGTCAGTCCCTCCATCACTGTGCCGTATACCAGGAAGTAGCTTGCATCACCAGCATAAAGGAGTGTGGGACGTCGGCCCTGAAGAATGTCTCTGTGAAAATGTTCAGGGATAACAAAAATGCCGGCCATCTTCTTTTTGATAAACAGTTTTTGTGCCTCTTGGATGCTGTAAGCCCTTTCACTCAAATGAACCTGAGGAGTCGCGTCGACCATCCTTTCAAGGCGTCGGCTGAGTTGACTCCCATCAAAATTGACCACAACCACTTTTTGATCCCTTGGGATCTGTTGAGCATAGGGGAGTGGGTAGAGAAAAGAATAGAGTAAAATGCCGCCAAAAACGGTAAGTAAGATGGCAGGGTTTGTAAAAATTGCACTCATTTCATGTTTGCAGATTTCATACCAGGTCATTTACTCACCCCACGTCTGGAATCGACAACGCCAAGTTGCCTAGCTTTAAAAAACGTATACAGTAAAGGGAAAATGAATAAAACCAGGTGTTGCAATTGAGGAATATTGGTGTGAATTGATGCACCATAATTTAGTTGTGCAATCTGAACCTCCATGTAGTGACTTACCGGCAATAGGCTACGCCAGATTTTAGCTGGCAGTGTCATGTCTGTTACTGGAAAGGTAACACCCATAAAGGCAAGGCCTGGAGCGGAATAGGCTGCGGCCAGACTGAGTCCTCTGGCAGCATCCTGGGTCAGAAAAAAGAAGACGCTGGCAGCAGCAATGCTGGCGCAAACAGTAATGAGCTGGATGAAGCTCAGGAAGATCAAACTCCCGTTCATCGGCCAATCGAGGAGGACAACCATCGCCCAAAGAAATATTTGCCCGTGCAACCAGAAAACCAGGGCAAGAGGGACGAATTTTGCTGTCACTGTCTTGATTGCCCCCTGTTGTAGCCATTGCCGTAAACCATTTCTACGAGTTTCTGCGGCAAGCGAGAGCACTGTTACCGCAACAATCAAAATTTGCCAGACAGCAGGGAGCAATGCAGAGGCAAGGAACTGCGAGTAGTTGTTGCTGATATTAAACAGTGGAGTGACCTGGCTTCCTATTGGCAATGATGATGAGAGTGCTTTGGTGATAACTGGGGGACCGCTTGCCAAATTTTTAGCCACTTCAACGCTGGCTGTAAATGTTCCTTGAGATTGCAGGAGTGCTGAATTGATGCTCTTGCCAATCAAAAGGAATTGGTTATTAACAAAGGCCGTTGTCTTAGGGGGACGCCCCAGGATAGTCTGCTTCTCAAGTCCACTTGGGATGATTACGAGACCATATATTTTTCCAGCCCTTAGGGCATGTGCCCCCTGCCTGGCATCAGGAAAACTGTAGGCAATATCAAGAGCCGGACTGGCGTCGTAATGGCGGATAAGAGCCCTGGAAATACGGCTTTTGTCAAGATCTACAATACCAATTGGCATCTCCCTTGCGATTCCTGCAGAAAATATCGACCAGAGGGTAAAATAGATAAGAGCTGGAATCCAGCTAATAAGCGACAGCAACCAGGGATCGTGCAGCAGCATTCGCCACTCCCGGTTAACCATGGAAAAAAATGAAGGGGTCATTTTTCCTCGATCAGTACGCTCATCCCTGCACGTATTCCTGCAATGGGAGTCCGTGGTCGGGCTTCAACCTCGAAGCTTCGCATATCAAACCCCTTGTCACCGTTAGTTGCTCTCCATATTGCGAAATCTCCCATAACCGCAACATGGCTTACCCGGAAGAGATAATGAGAAGTACCAAGAGCAGGTATTGTAACATTAAATTCCGCTCCTTTTTTGAATTCAGCAAGCCGATCCTCGCGGACATGAAAAACTGCCCAGGCATCATCAATATCCATAATAGTGACAACAGGAAATCCCTGTGGGGCTAATTCTCCGCTTTGTAAAAGGATCTGAGTTACTTCACCGTCATGCCAACTTTCTATTCGGGTATCAGCTGCATACACTTCAACCTCAGCTACAGCCCCCTCAGCCATCCGCACTTTTCCTGCAGCTGCTTTTTTGGTTTCCTCACGAGCGCCATCGTCGGCCATTTTAAACATCTGGTACGCCGCGTTTTCTGAAAACTTTGTCCCTTGGAGCTTGGTGTGCGCTTCATCGCGCTTCTGTTCAGCAACGACTCCCGCCTCGTACAAATTATCAATACGCAGGAAAGTTTTCTCCATTAATTCTGATGCTGCCTTGGCTTGTTTCCACTTATCTCGTGCAGCTTCAATCTGCTCTTTCCTGGCACCAATATTTACTTCTTCAGCAACTGCCTCCGCGGTATCTCTTCCTGCAAGCGCCTGGGCAAGTTTTGCATCAATTTCGGGGCTAAGGATTGTGAAAATCAGCTGGCCTTTCTCTACCTGATCGCCTTTGCGGACATAGACCTGATTCAATCGACCGGGGACCTTGGAGGAAATGTTATACTGCTGGGCTTCAATTTGTCCCTGCAGTCTCAACGGTTTGGGTTGATACGCATACCAGAATGTGTAACTGAGCCAGGAAACCGCTGCAACTAGAACACCGGTGACCAGAAAAATTTTAAAATAGCGCATTACTGTACCTCTATCCCTTGTTCTGTTTGATATAGAAAAAAATCGCCCAGTGCTCCGCTTACGGCAAGAAGTTTGGCAAGGGCAGTGACATAGTTGTAGACTGCAACCGACCGTTGTGCGCGAACTCCGGCTAGAAATAACTCAGCGTCGACAACATCGAGTGAAGTGGAAAGCCCCTGACTGAACGCCTTCACACGCAGTTTGACAGTTTCCTCGGCCAATTCCAGACTGGAACCCAGCCCAAGGTACTCTTCGAGAGCCTGATTGGCCTGGCGATAGGTTTTTTCCACCAATACTGAAAGATCACTGCGTGTCTGCAGCTGCAAGGAGTAGATTTGCTTTACCATACTTTTTGCTGCCGCGAGTTTTCCAGATCGACCTGATCTCTCAAACAGCGGAATTTTGACACCTACTCCCACGAGCCAGTCCGGTGTAAGCTTGCTTGCCAGGTCATCCTCTTCGTAGAGGCTGTAATTGCCGAAAAGCGCCGCTGTTGGTAGGTATTTACCCTTTTCAACCTTAATCAGTCCTACAGCCTGTTCTTTTTTGGAATCAAGGATACCAAGACCGGGATGGTGGGTAATGGTCTTCTCTATAAAGGATTCGAGAGATGGGATGTTGTTGTTGATAAACAATGAATCGGCTGGAGTCACGTTCCCTTCACTTTTCAACATCCGTGTCAGCGCCACAGTCGCGATTTCAAGGTCACGACTGGCTTTACGACTTTCTACTTTTGCTTTGTCGTAGGATGCTGCAGATTGCAGCCGCTCTACCCTGGCAATTTGACCCTGGTTTTCGAGGAGGATCGCGTGGTCCCGATGTGTCTTCAGTCCTTTCTCGACATTGATTCGGGTATCAAGTATCTGTTTGGCAAGCACAGCTCCAAAGTAATAGTGTACCAGAAGCTCAAACTGCTGCTGAACAGTCATATCTTTCTGCCGGCTTGCTTCTTTAAATTTGCCTCCGGCAATATCCTGAGCAGCATCGATTCTACCACCAGCGTAGATGGGCCACTTTCCATTAATCGAGCTGGTCAGGTTTTCCCGTTCGGCTATAGTTGACGTGAGCCCACTGTTGAGAGCAGCTGCCGACAGACCATAGCTTTGACCTAGACCTGCAACGGCAGGTAACAGCTGTTGCCCCGCTGGCATACTTTCAAGGAGATCTGTTGGGGTAAGGGTGACATCGTCATCAAGGTATATGTAGCTAGCAGATATACCAATCTCAGGCAGGTAAAGGTCCTTTGCCGCATCACGGTTATGTCCTGCCTCATCAATATGAGCCTGGGCAGCCGCTATGGCATCATTGTGTACGGCCACTGTCTCCCATGCATTTGCAAAACTAATGGTATTTACGTCGGTCTTGGCGATGGCCATAAGAGTGTTACAGAACAAAAGGATGGTTACTGTAAGAACGATCAGAGGTTTTGTAATATAGGTAGTCATAATGTCTGTTTTTCAGTATGTGTCTATTTGAGAAAAGAATATTGATTAATAAAAAAGAAAGAATGGAATTCGACATCCTTTCTTCCAGTATAGCTTAAAAAATTTGCCTATTCAATTCTCTGCACCAACTCACGAATCCGGCCTGTCTCCACAGACTCCAAAAAGGCGTCCCCCAGTCTACTACTCATCTCCACCAAGAAAGTCAAAGGCAAGATTATACCCAAACACGACACACTCGTAACAACCTCAAATTGGAGGTGGCTAGATCAACTTCATAAAACGGCAGAAGCCATCACCATGATGGCTGGTTGCCAATCCGCTGGCCCATAACTTCCAGGGTATCGCTTACCACTACAAAGGCCTTGGGATCTATCTGGCGAATGAGTTGTTTTACCCGGGACAGCTCTCGAAAAGTAACGACGGTATAGAGGACCTTTGCATCCCGGCCCGAATAGGCGCCCTGACCGTCCAAAGTCGTCACGCCCCGTTTGATATCCGCCAGGATTCTAATCGATATCGCTTCTGCGCGGTCGGATATGATCATTACCGCCTTTCTGTGACTCAGACCGGTGACCACCAGATTGAGGATGCGGGTGGATACGTAAATATAAATCAAGGTGTAAAGCACTTTTTCCATGGGAAAAAGCAGGGCCCCGGCCAACAACACCAGACAGTTGAAAGCCAGGGTCGTGTCTCCCAACCGCACGGAAAATCGCTCGAGCAGGGCCACAGATAAGATATCCGTCCCGCCCGTTGAGCCCAAAGACTTCAACGTGAGCCCCCCTCCGGCACCGGAAAGGATTCCTGCCAGCAACGCACTGGAAAGCATATCTTGGATCGGAAACGATACTTGGACCCACGTCAAGGATACCGAAAAAATTATCATGCCTGCAAGACTGTAAAAGAAAAAACGTCGCCCTACAAATTTCCAACCCAGAGCGAAAACCGGCACGTTCAAAAGAAAATAAAGCGTCGAAACCGGCAAGCCTGGATACTGATAATGCAGGATAAGGACCAAACCGGTAAGGCCTGAGCTGAGAAATCCATCGGGAATCAGAATTCCATTGATGGCAACGGAACACAGCAGACTGCCAAGGATGAGCATCAGCAGATTCCACGACACTCTCCTCATGGATTCCAGAACGGCATTCTTTGGCCAAGATTTCATTACAACTTTCACTTTTAATTTCTTCCTCAAAGGTAGGGCTAACATTGCATAAGCTTTTGCTTCCCGGTTCGCTTTAAGCAGTCACCTCAGTTCGTCTCCATCCAGGACTTCTTTTGCAAAACCCTTCAAAAAGCAGCTCAATCCAAGCGAGAAAGGGAGCCAGACTGCCACACAAGCCCATTAAAGCGGTTACTCATCCAATAACTTGTGCCTCCGTCCCATAGACCGTGAACGGAGCAGAGAGAGCAAGGAGAAAAATAAGGGGTACCATTCTTTTCGGTTGTTGGAAAGCATTACTACATCTGAAGTAACGTAGTTGACAATTGATTGCCAATCAGGCAGCAACTCTTGATTTAGAATTTTCCTCACTCGTTAACGTACTAAATTGCTGTGCAATTCTGTGGGAAACGATTTTTTTGCAAATAATTCGCCCCGCCACTAGACGACCGGTCTAATAGGTATTACTGTTTGTCTCATGAAGAAAGATACCAACGAAACGCGTCAGCACATTTTAGATACCGGCTATAAGCTCATTGTCAGTAAAGGCTTCTCTAACGTGGGATTGACGGAAATCCTCCAATCTGCTGGAGTACCTAAGGGCTCTTTTTATTACTATTTTAAATCCAAGGAACAGTTTGGTGAAGAAATAATAACAAGTTATTTCAGCGAATATCTTGTTGCTCTTGATGATATTTTTCAACCACGAGGGAGTTCTGCCTGCAACCGGCTGATGGAATATTGGCAACGCTGGATTGAAACACAATGCGATTCGTGTGTAGACCAGAAGTGTTTAGTTGTAAAGTTGAGTGCTGAGGTGGCTGATCTGTCTGAACCGATGCGTCTCGCTCTGTTGAACGGATCTACTCTGGTAGTTAAACGAATAGCAGAGTGCATTGAAGCAGGCATTGATGATGGTTCAATCGTTAAGGTTGATGCAGCCATGACTGCGAATTCACTCTATAACATGTGGCTAGGGGCAACGCTAATGGGAAAATTGCAGCGTAACGCCGATGGACTGCATCAGGCTATGCAAATAACTACTTCAATTTTGACGAGTAATACCGTGGCATAACGTATCGGCATTAGCTTTTCAGGGAAATTTATCATTGCGCGCTTTGCTAGACGACTGGTCGACTATTAAGACACGCAATGGGTTTAACCACTCAATAGGATTGATTAGCTCATTATAAAATACTCAATTTCAAAAAGGTTAAAATACTATGGAACAAAATAAAATTACAAATCGCCGTATTGTACTTGCTTCCCGCCCGAATGGTGCACCTGTTCAAAAGGATTTTCGATTAGAAGAACTTGCTGCACCAGTGCCAGGAGAAGGAGAGGTTTTGTTGCGGAGCATCTACCTATCGCTTGATCCTTATATGCGTGGCCGGATGAATGATGCTCCATCTTATGCTCCGCCTGTGGATATTGATGCAGTAATGGTGGGTGCCACTGTTTGTCAAATCGAAGATTCCCGCAACCCAGATTTTGAAAAAGGCGAGTGGGTTCTGGGCTATAGCGGTTGGCAGCTTTATGCATTATCAGATGGTTCCGATTTGACCAAGCTTGGAACAAATCCAGAAAACCCATCGTTTGCTCTAGGCATTTTAGGAATGCCAGGATTTACAGCCTATATGGGGCTTCTCGACATTGGAAAACCAAAGCCGGGGGACACCTTGGTCGTGGCTGCTGCAACTGGTCCGGTTGGTTCAACCGTTGGGCAGATCGGAAAAATAAAAGGCTGCCGCGTGGTTGGCGTTGCCAGTGGGCCAGAAAAATGCAGTTACGTCAAAGAAACGCTCGGTTTTGACGAGTGCCTTGATCACAAAGATCCTGATTTTGCAGATCAGCTGAAACAGGCCTGCCCCGATGGCATTGACATCTACTACGAAAATGTAGGCGGAAAGGTATTTGATGGTGTTTTACCCTTACTCAATACTGGTGCCAGGATTCCAGTGTGCGGTCTTGTTTCACAGTACAATGAAACCAAACTCCCGGATGGACCTGATCGCTTATCGCTTCTGATGGGTACAATTTTAGTCAAACGCATCAAAATGCAGGGTTTTATCATCTTCGATGATTATGGCCATCGGTATGGTGAATTTGCACAAGATATGATGGAAATGTTGGGAACCGGAAAAATACATTATCGGGAACAGATAGTTGAAGGACTGGAGAGTGCGCCGCAAGCATTTATGGGCATGCTGGAAGGTCAAAATTTTGGAAAACTTGTCATCAAAGTTAATAACGAACTCTCGTAAACAATAATAAAAGGTGAATTTATGAAAATTTTAATGGTTCTTACATCGCATGATAAACTTGGCGATACTGGTTTAAAGACTGGTTTCTGGTTGGAAGAATTTGTTGCCCCATACTTCGTCTTTAAAGACCGCTCATTTGAAGTTACCTTAGCCTCCCCGCAAGGTGGACAGCCCCCGCTTGATCCCAAAAGTGATGAGCCTGATTTCCAGACAGAAGCTAC
>CAZDJE010000096.1:0-14632 GCA_964505715.1 uncultured Desulfocapsa sp.
GCTTAGAAGGCCGTTGCTCTATCCAGCTGAGCTACTGGCGCATACCATGATTCTATAAAATATAGGTGACAAAAAATCAACACCATTCTTCATTGATTGTAAAACCAACTCATTCTCCATCAACTTTTTTCCATACAGGTCCGGTGACAGTATCAATAATCTGGATCCCCTGACGGATAAGTTCGTCGCGGGCGGCATCTGCAGCCTTCCAGTCTTTTGTCTGGCGCGCCTCTTCTCTGCGCTGAATGATCGCATTGACGGAAGGAGCAAGGGGGCACCCTTTCAAGCGAAATATCTGTAATATTTCATTTATTTTCCCCAAACTTTCAAGAATATATTTCTTTTGGTCACCATCCAAATGATTAACGTGAAGGATTGGATTGGTCCGCTTAATAAACTTATAGATCGCCCCCATCCCTTTTGACACATTTAAATCATCATCCATAGCCGCAGAAAATTGTTTTTCCATAGCACTTACATAAGCCGTGACCTCCGGATGAGGCCTCCCCGGAGGCAGACAGAGAAGCTTACAGGTGAATTCATCAATCCGGCGCAGGGCAGTCCGTACGTTAATCAGGCGGCGAAAGGAAAAGTTAATCGGTTTTCGGTAATGGACGGAAAGCAGCATAAAACGAACATCCCGTGGAGTAAAACCACGGAGCACCACATCATTCAATGTCACTACATTTCCTGCCTCCTGTGACATTTTTTTGCCATCCACAAGCAATAACTCAGAGTGCAGCCAGTATTTGGCGAGCTGTTTTCCAGTCAGCGCCTCGGCAATAGCTATCTCATTTTCATGGTGAGGAAAAATTAAGTCCCGGCTCGAAGTATGTATATCCATGGTCTCGCCAAGATACTTGGTCGACATTGCAGAACACTCAATGTGCCAGCCAGGTCGTACATTTCCCCAATCAGTTTCGTAAAAAATCCCCTTTTTCAGCTCTGCAAGGGTCGAACGTTTTAGTAGAGTGAAATCCCGTGGATTATCTTTTTCATAGTTATCGAGATCAACGGTTTTTCCCAGCTGGATTTTTCCAAGATCAACCCCTGAAAGCCGACCATATTTTTTAAACTTGGATATATCGAAATAGATGGAGCCATGTTTTTCGTAGGCAAAACCTTTGTGCAGCAACTCATGGCTGATCTCTATCATGTCTGCAACATGAGCAGAAGCTCTTGGGTAATGGGTGGCTCGCTTCACATTCAGTGAATCAATATCTGCCATAAACCCATCTATATACTTATTGGTAAATTCTTCCAGAGTCTTCCCTGCCCTATTGGCTCCCTCAATGGTATTGTCATCGAGATCAGTAAAATTCATGCAGGAATTTACGGTATAGCCCTTATATTCCAAATATCGAGTAATGAGATCTGAAACGACAAAACGCCTGCAAAGTGACAAATTCGCGGGTTCATAGGCAGTAGGCCCACAGGTATAGAAAGTAACCTGCTTATCCTTTTGAGCCTGAAATCCTTCTTTCTTTTTCGTAAGTGTATTAAAAAAGCAGAGATCAGATTTTTTTTCAGCAACCTGACTCTTTCTGGTAAACAAAGGAGTGGAAAGATAGCGTTCTCCACCATCTGGAACAATTGTCACAATAAGTGATTCGGTCAAAGATCCTGCAAGATCTAAAGCACAGGACATAGCAGCACCACTGCTCATACCAACGAGTAGACCTTCTTTTCTAGCCAGTAAGCGAGCCATCCGAAAGGCATCTTCGTCTTCGACATTCACTATTTGACTGGGAAGAGACTTGTCAAATATTCCAGGCCGATACGACTCTTTCATATTCTTCAAACCCTGAATTTTGTGACCTAGAAAGGGTTCCACAGCCACAATTTTCACTTCAGGATGATATTCTAAAAACCACTTACAAAGCCCCATCACTGTGCCCGATGTACCAAGTGTTGCCACTATGTGCGTCACCTTGCCATCTGTCTGTTCCCATATTTCAGGTGCAGTACTATTATAATGGGCTTTCCAGTTTGCCTCATTATTAAACTGGTCAGTAAGAAAATATCGTTCAGGATACTCACGAGCCATAGCGTAAGCCTTCTCGATTGCGCCATCGGTACTTCTCTTGGCAGGAGTAAGTAGAATTTCAGCACCATAGGCCTGCATGATCTGCCGGCGTTCAAGAGAGGCGGATTCCGGCATAACAAGCTGACACCGGTACCCTTTGGCAGCACAAATCATAGCAAGGCCAATCCCGGTATTTCCACTGGTTGCCTCAAGGACTATCTTTTCTGACGTGAGTTCCCCACTCGCTTCTCCGGCCTCAACAAGCGACAGGGAAATCCGTTCCTTCACCGAACCACCAGGATTACTGGATTCCAATTTGGCATACACTGGAGTTCCTGAAGAATTCAATCGGTTAATCCGAATTAACGGGGTATTTCCAATAGCATCTAAAACATTATCGTAAAGCATCATTTTACCGTAAGATATCAGTGCTGTATAAAATATGTTCATTTTTCAAATGAACGTATTCCGACAAGCTACTTATACTGGCTGACTTACTGTTCACCAGTGTTAATTAATGTAAGGTATTTATCAGACTACAAATATTTATTGTATTGCGTATCAACAGGTGAAGCAAGGAAGAACAGAGACAACCAAAAATTCACTCACTACGACATGCCTTTGAAAGATACCAGAAACGTACGAGGGCATCACGCGCATCTTTATCCGAAATCGATGCCACCTGAGCCTCAAAGGCAGCAAGCTCCTCAGCAGGGGGCTGAACATAACGAAGAGAAGGCTCTTTTTTCACCTTTTTATGTTCATTTCTTTCCGCAAGAACAAATCGTAGCCCTTTCAACTTTGACAGGCGTAAGGATTTATTAAAAATAGCCAGTAATACAACGGTCTGATACTGGAGCTGCTGCAGCCAGACGGAGTTTTCAACCTCAACCCACAAAACTTTCTTTACTATTTTTAGTGGCTGACAATGTGCTGCCACTTCATCATCCACCAATTCATCCCAATTCGTGAAGATGGAATGCAGATCCAACGGCTCTTCCCAACCACGGTTCCTGGCATATCTAGGTAGTAAATTATCAAGACATTGCAGGTGGTTATTGTCCTTTTCCATAAACGCTCTACATATTAAGACAAGTACAAAAATAGGTGTTTATACCTATTTACATTTTGACCAGAATGGTTATTATTATGTTAGGTATTTCTTTTTTAAGCAAAATACTAAATATTATTCAGGACAATAACGCAAATTAAGCATTTTGCCTATTTACCTTTACCGGCCGGACTTTTATAATAATATGAAACGTTTTAATTGATTTAGAAACTCAACTAGGTACAGCGCCAAAATTGCTCTTCGCTGCCGTTCAGTCAGCCACTTGATCTTCTGATCATACAAGCAATAGTTGAGGGTAACATTTTATCCAAGGTTGGATGAAAACAAATCAGGAAAACCTGGGAGGCACGCTCTTTTTTTTCTCAATTTAAGTGTTATAGTTATTATCAGCAATAAAAAGCCTTGGTCGGCGAAAAGGAAACAGTAGTATAGCACTAGTAATAGGAATTTTTTTGTTGCGTTTAACATGCAACGTCATTACGATTAAGTTTAATTGTCATAACTACCTGTATTACAACGTTAGGAGAGGTCATGAAAAAAATTATAATATCAGCTCTTCTGGGTGTATTCATCACATCTTCAGCTTTTGCAGACTGGATTGAAGATTTTTCCGTGAACACCGACACTCAGGGAATCGAGGTTGCTGTTGCAGAAGCTCTTAAACTTGGAAGAAATCCTTCAAGCATTGTTGACGAAGGACTCAAAATTCCAGGCGTCAACCCTCAGCATATTTTAAAAGCACTCTATTGCGAAGGCAGTGATGGTGACGATGTGAAAGCTGCTGCCGATGCGGCCGGAATATCAGACATTATCCTTGTTGCAGCTTTTGAAAAAAGTATTGCAGAATGTGGCGATGCCGTCGCTGACAGCCAGGCATACACCCCTGTTAACAAGGGACCAAGCTTTGCCGGAAGGCCTACAACGGCAAGGGTGTCAACCACAAGGATGGCCAGCCCCGCTAATTTCCCAACTCCTTTTTAAGAGTACCCCATCAGCTCTGTTCGGATTACCGAACAGAGCTGATCTTGTTTTAAGCTTTACCGTGCACAAGATTGGAATAGCTTCTCCCCTTTTACTTCTTCGACCAAGCATATCATGAAAAATCAACTTCTTTTTACCACGGCTTGTATTCTTATCTTCTCTACACTTCCTCTTAACAACGCGGAATCCAACGAATTAGTTATAGACAAAATGGCCATTGTCGCAGAAGATGCCCCCATGGGTCAAGGTGCATCTGGAACATCTGAGTCACTCCTACCAGAAGATAATTTTTTACCAGAAGATGAAGACCTTTTTGGTACACGATGGGGGGGGGTATATCCATCCTTTCTTAAGTATCGCCGGTGAGTTTACAGACAACCTTTTCAATGTCTATACAAACGAAACCAACAATTTCCTAACGACTCTGTCTCCAGGTATCTGGCTTGCATTCCCCCGAACTAAAGAAATACCACTTGCCATTGCACCAAACAACTCCACTGCAGGTGGTCTTCAGATGGCTCTCCCTGAATACCAGGGATTCGAACGATACAATGCATATCTTCTTGGAGCATTGGATTTTAAATATTATTCAGAGGATTCAGACCTCAATGATTACGACGCCAACGTGGAAGGATTCTTCAAACTTAATCTGAGAAGTGGCCTTTCCTTCCAGGTTATCGATCATTTCACTCGCGGTCAGGATCGTTTTGATGTTGGTAACTTCCTCGGTGTTAACGGCCCGAGCCTGAGACGCTATAATTCAAATATTGCCATAGGTAATGTCACATGGGATATCACTGAAAAAATCGGCCTGAAAGCTGACTTTTCAAACTTCTTTCTGGATTACAAAGAGATTGACGATGACTTCCTCAACAGGGTTGATAATGCCCTCTCGCTCTACGGTATCTATACCCACAGCCCTAGAACGGCACTTTTTATCGAATACAGGTATATTGACGTCAGTTATGATACCGCAGAACTAAAAGACAACGATCAGAATTTCCTCTACGGAGGGATCAACTGGGTTGCGTCAACAAAAACTCAATTGCGTTTTAAAGTTGGTTACCAAACACGTGATTACAAAGATGAAGAAATCAACAAAATAAGTGAAGATTCAGAAACCTCGAATAATGATGGACTAGCCTTTGAATTTGACATCAAATATTCGATGACAGAAAAGACCAATTTATCCCTTGCCCTGCATCATGAAATTGATGAAACTGACAGTGGTGTTGCACTTGATAAAAGAATCTTTGGCGGTATGTTACGTTACAATCAGGAATTCTATACAGATTTCATCGGAATGATTGACCTCTCATATGAAAATGCCGATTACAACCAGCTGGTCGATCCAAAACGAAATGACGACCGTTACACCTTCCGCCCTGCCCTGCAGTATATTTTTAGCGATTGGCTAATGGCAGAACTTGCCTATACATGGGAAAAGCGTGATTCAACAGATGAAATCTTTGACTATGACGTAAACTCTATTTCCCTTAGCTTGAATTCTGCGCTATAATAGGAAAACATTTTATTCAACTAAGATACAAAATCTCTTAGTTTGATAACTCCTGTTACGTAGATATTCATTACCGTTATAGTTTTAACTTTTCTGTATTAAACTGGTTCTGGATAACAGGATATTTTTTTTCATCCGCCAGGAATTCTAGCATTCCGAGGCAAAAATAGTAAACTCCTGTTATGCGAAATCAAATACGTACCGTTAAAGTTCCCCTCTTTTTTTCTGCATTTTTCCTGTCTCTTCTCATTCTTAGCTCCTTAACAATCTGTTTTGCAGATGACTACATTGTGGGTCCAGGCGACGTCCTCAAAGTTGATGTCTATGACCATGAGGACCTCAAAAAAACTGTCAGAGTCTCCAATAATGGCTCTATTGTTATCCCTTTTATAGGACAGGTTCAGGTTGGTGGTAAAACCTTACCCGAGGTAACAAAAGATCTCACCCGCCTCCTTGCAGATGGATATATTATAAAACCACAGGTAACTATATTTATTGAAGAATATAGGTCTAAAAAAGCGATTGTTCTCGGTCAAGTTGCAAAACCTGGCATTATTGAACTGCGACGTGCCACTACCTTTCTCGAAATTATATCCCAGGCCGGAGGCATGAAACAGGATGCCGGTGATACGGCAACAATCAAACGAATTACAGATGATAATCAGGAAATCATCATCGTAAATATAAAATCCATTATGGAGGGTGGTGATCTCAGCCAGAATGTCCTTATACAAGATGGAGACACCATTTATATATCAAAAGGCGGGATGTGCTATGTCACTGGTGAAGTATCTGACCCAGATGCTTACCCCTGTGATACCGACACCACTGTTCTGAAACTCATCGCAAGAGCTGGTGGCTTTTCAGGTAAAGCATCTAAATCGAGTGTCCGCATAGTACGAATCGTTGATGGAGAAAAAGTAATTCTCCAAGATGTCGATCACAATACTTCAGTTCTTGCAAACGATATTATTGTTGTCCCGGAAAGCTTCTTCTAAACCTGTCAAATTGACTAACTCTATGAATATTCCACCTTCTTCCGAACCAGCCATGCAGGATCCTCAGGAACAGGAAATCCACCTTCGTGATTATATCACTGTTATTCTGAAACGAAAGACAACTGTCCTGACCTTTCTGGCTATCACTTTTCTCACAGTTTTTATAGCCACTTACACAGCAACCCCCATATACACCGCCTCCTCCCAGGTTCTTATCGAACGGAATTACTCTTCCAGTGCGATTGAAGGAAATTCTTATTACCGTTGGGATCCCGAATTTCTTGCGACCCAATTTGAATTAATCCGCAGTACAAACGTTGCTAAGCGTGTTGTCACACAGTTAAAGCTTGATACCAAATATAAACATTACTTCTTTGCTGAACAAAAAGAGGGGCTCTTTACATTTCTTTCAACATTCAAAACGGGAATTAAGGATTTTATCAAAGGGATGCTTTCCTCTGACACAGATGCCCCCCTAAACAGTTCTGAAAGTTATGGTTTACTCGTTTCCAATGAACCCAAAACAGACGCAGAAATCATAGCTGCTATGATAATGGGCGGCCTTTCCATTAAACCCGTTGCCAATACCAAAACTGTTATCATCAGCTATAGTGATAAGAATCCTGCCATGGCCAGGCTTGTTACGGATGCCATAATCCAGGCATATATGGATCAAATCCTTGAAATTAAACTTGTTTCCAGCAGCTATTCTTTACAATGGATGACAAGTAAAGCTGACGAAGAGCGCAAGAAACTAGAAAGTTCCGAAATCGCGCTTCAGAAATACATGAGAGACAACGATCTGGTGACCGTTGAGAACAAACTCGCAATTTTCCCACAAAGACTCTCAGAATTCAGCTCTCAACTGTCCAAGGCCCAGGCCGAACAAAAAGAGTACGAATCACTCTATGCTCAGATAAAAGCACTTGGAAAAGATTATAATAACATCGAGACAATTTCGATCTTTGCAGACAATAAGGTCCTCCAAAATCTTCGTGAGAAAATTTTTGCAGCTGAACAAAAGATAAAAGATCTCTCAAAGAAATATGGCTACAAGCATCCGGTAATGATCAATGCCAAAGCGGAACACAGCCTATTAAAAAAGGAAAAGCAGTTTGAAGTAAGCAGAATTATTGAGTCCACCCGGAACGCCTACGAACTTGCCCAGTCTCGTGAAACAAATCTCAAACAACTACTGGCAAAAACAAAAAATGAAATGCTCAACATTAATGAGCGTTTTACCCAATACTCCATCATGAAAAGGAGTGTTGATATGAACCGTGTGCTGTACGATGCCCTCACCTCAAGCATCAAGAAATCCAGTGTAACGGAACAATCGCAAGATATAAAAATCTGGGTGGTCAAAAAGGCAGAACTTCCCAAGGCACCATCAAAACCACAGAAAAAACGTAACTTGATGTTGGGCCTCATCCTTGGCCTTTTCGGCGGTATCGGACTTGCATTTTTTATCGAGTACCTCGATAATACCGTGAAAGATGGGAAGGATATCGAGCAACGCTTTGGATTGACCATTCTTGGAACCGTCGAAGAACTACAGGGTAAAGACGAGGTAATAGAATCACACCTACTCGAACATCCCCTCTCACCACTCTCTGAGAACTATCGCCTTATTCGCTCTAGCCTGCTCCTGTCATCACCGGATCATCCTCCCCGTACTATTCTGGTGACGAGTATGTCACCAAAGGAAGGCAAGACATCAACAACCTGTAACCTTGCCAGAGTTCTTGCACAGAACAATAAAAAAGTACTAATTATTGATTGTGATATGCGAAGGCCAAGAACCCACTCACTGTTTAATGTTCCAAACTCCTATGGACTCAGTAATTTTCTCACCGGAGATACAAAGAAAAGCCCGATTAAACAAATCCCGGATGAGCCACTCGCCCTGATCACTTCCGGCCCCATACCACCAAATCCAGCCGAGCTACTCCAATCGCGCAGAATGCAGGCGCTTATGAAGGAGACAGCGAAAGTTTACGACTTTGTCCTGCTTGACTCTCCTCCGATCCAGCGCGTAACGGACAGCCTTACTTTGAGTTCCGTAGTAGATGGAGTAGTCCTTATTACTCGATCAAGTAAAACCACCTATGATATGCTGGAATCCGGACTCAAAAAACTGAGAGATATACACACAACAATCCTCGGCGTCGTAGTTAATGGAATAGTCAGGAACAAGAAAGATTCCGGATATTATGGATATTATGAGTATTACGACAAAGAATAATAGTCCTGCCAGCTCGAATCAACCGAACTCTCAGTAGGAATACTTTCCGAAGCGGATTGTCTCCGAATTGCTACGGACCACAGTGCCTACGATTATGATTTTATATTAAAACATGCTAAACTCATGTTTGATACGCGCCACGTTCTTGTACCACGTTCTTGTAGGGCACAAAGATGCGGTAACAACGTGACGATGGCTTGAATCAGCCTTCAGTCAACTATAACGCTTGACCGGCTGCCTCAGCATAAAAACTAGTCAGGCCTTTTCTTATAACGGGACCTAAACCATGCGATCTCCTGCCTACGTCCTCTTTATTGGAACACTTCTTTTTGCTCCGCTCGCATTTGGAAGTGTCGAAACATGGTCGATCGGTTTTGTGGAATTTCTGGTATTCCTAACGACTCTCGTATATTGCATTGAAACACGAAAAGGAGCGCACTCCTACCTGAAGGTTCCAGGCATAGTTCCACTCTCTCTTTTACTCATTTTTATGTGGCTGCAATTAGTCCCTCTACCATCTTCACTTGTAAACAGTATCGCGCCCGGAATATATCAGGCATATGCCCCCATACTTGACATTCAAGAAACAAAACAATGGATTCCACTCACAGTCAATCAAAAATCGACACTCCTTGAAGCCCTTCGGATTAGCTGCTACGCGTTCTTCTACATCCTAACAATACAAATTCTCAGCAAAAAAGAATTCCTCAGCAAAACAGTGCGAATTGTCGCAGGTCTTGCCACGGCTATTGCTTTTTTGGCAATTCTCCAAAAATTCACATCCCATGACCTTATCTATTGGTTTCGACATGCCCCAGACAATGCAAGCCCGGTTGGCCCCTGGATTTATCGAAATCATTACGCAGGATTTATGGAAATGCTCTTTCCCATAGTTCTAGCTCTCTTTTTTTATTATCGCCCCACACTACGTGACAAACAATCATTTCGAGCCAAAGCTGTTTCAATACTCTCTTCCCCAAGTTCAAATATTCAATTTTTCCTCGGATTCAGTGTAACCATAATCCTCGCATCTATTTTCATTGGCCTGTCACGGGGTGGAATTATTGCAGCAAATCTGGCGTTATTCTTTTTCCTGGTATTATTAACCAGAAAGTCAACCAACTCCGGGAAAATATACCCATTCATTATTTTTGGTGCTGTTCTTCTTGCCGTAACCTGGTTTGGTTGGGAGCCAATTCTGCAACGATTCAACGCAAGCACAACAGAAACTGGCATTATTACTGAGGGCAGGTTTCCTCTATGGCTGGATTGTACTTCTCTTATCAAAGCCTTCTTTGTTTCAGGATCAGGATTTGGAACTTTTATTCATGCTTTTCCGCAATACAACAATTTGCCAACTTCTCTTGTTTATGATCACGCACATAATGATTATATAGAACTACTCACGGACGGTGGACTCATTGGTCTCGTTCTCGCTGCCTCCTTTGTAATCACTGTCTTTCTCAGTGGCCTGAAAAAACTCTCATTACGACGTGAACTCTATTCGGTCCTACTTATAATTGCCTGCCTCACCGGTATTTTTGCAATTCTTCTCCACAGTATCACTGACTTCAATATGCATAATGGAGCAAATGGCCTTTATTTTTTCTTCCTCTGTGGGCTCCTTGTTTCCGCTGGAAATACCCGAATGCATTTTCGCAACAGAGCAACACTATTAAAAAAGGCTTCTCCTGTTTGGAAACTCTCCTACCTCATTGCCCTCCCGCTACTTTTCCTGACTCTCAGCACCCAAACAGGTATCTTCAAGGCAAAACAGCACTACAAGGAAGCATCTCAGATCTATATCAACCCTAAACTTTCGGATCAAATTCTCAAAAATCAGCTCACCATAATAGATAGGGCGATCCGCCTTGATCCCCTTGAGGGACAATACTCGCTCTACAAGGGAAACTTGCTTTCCTACCTGAATCGGAACGAAGAAGCATTTGATACCTATATTCAAGCAGCGAGAAAAGACCCACTCGAAGGCGCATACCTGCAAAGAGTTGGTCTTCTCCTTCCTCCTGAAAAAAGTGAACAGGCATCCCTCCTGATGGCAGAAGGATACAAAAGAGGTCTGAATAAAGAACAATTGATTTTTGTCCTGGCAGAGTGGTATCTGCAACAGAATGAACGTGACAAGGCAATGGTGGTTCTGCAGCAGGGGGCAGAACAATTCCCCATTATTACAAAAGATTTGCCACCATTCATACTGTTTTACAAGCTTAGCAGAGCTGAAATCGATCGAATTCTTCCACAAAAACCATCTACATGGATTTCACTCGGGGTTTTTCTTGAAAAAGCAGGAAAAATCGAAGACAGCGAATACTACCGGAGCCATGCTTTAGACTTCCTCGAACAGGAAGAGACTATCAAACCATGGTATATTATGCAGCTCTATTATTTTTATAAAAAACAAAAACGGATAGACGAGGCCATCAATACCATCCAGCAAGGAGTACAGTGGTTGCCTGATTATGCCCCGTTTCATATCCATCTTGGAGACTACTACAAAAAACAGAAAATACCCTACCGTGCAAAAGAGGAATATGAACAGGCCTTAATGCTTGAACCGGGGAATAAAAAAGTCATAAAACGGCTACAGAGTATTAAATAATTAAAATTGCTAAATGATAGTGTGTGAACTTTTTCACACCAGCAAAAAAACATTACGCATACTCTTTTGCCAACGGTATTTTACCGTGGTCAAAAAATGTTCTTTGAAAATGGTACCACAGTCTTTGAAACCAAGAGCAAAACTCACAAACAAAATAGAAACTGACTCCGAATTAATGGAGGCGCATCTTACGTTAAAAAAGTCTTAGTGATATCTAAGGACCTGCAGCTTCCTAACCTGCTCAATGGTACAGGGAGGACCGTTCACGTCCACAAAGAGAACCTAATCTTCACTGGCCAAGACAACAAATATCAAAAGTTGCAGCTCCCAAGGATTATCAGCGGGCCAAAGAGTACAATGTTAGTCGTGGCATTATCTAAAGGATTGTATGAACGAAACCACCAAGCGCAGATTAACAGCAATAGCATTTGGTATTGGAAGTTATTTTCTCCTCTGGCCACTCCCCCTCTGCGTAATGACCATTTGTATTCTAATGCTAGTATTGCTTGATAATTAAATAAAACAACAGACTATTCTTTACCGATCTTGCTACTCACAATAGAGATGTAATTATGAAGGCTTTCATGAAACTTTAAACCTTATAACTGGCTATTAACTGTGAAGAGTAGAAACAGAAAAGGCAGAATCTCCAGAGCGAAACTGCCTTTAAGAGAAGAAGCTTTTTTAGGAGTGAATTACTCTTTCTTTTTACGAAGCCTGAAACCTAGAAGACCAACTAAACCTGTTCCGAACAAGAGCATGGTTGCTGGTTCGGGGACTGGAGCGATCTCCGTCTCTATGGAGAATCCTCCACCTCCTGTATATATGCTCCCAGTTGGACTCGAAACCTTGTAGTCAATAGTACCGTCGAAGTCTATCGAAGTGAAATCATATAATGTTAAAGATATTCTCCTCCAAGTTGAAACCCTGCTCTCCTGTGTGTATCCATTATCCTCAACCGTTAGCCATGCGGTAGCCGTACTCAGGAGGCTTTGCGACTTGACCATCTGCGATACGAATGCAGATGTTACGTATTCTGATAGAGGGTCAAACCCAACTGCTGTAAAATCCGCAATACGAGGCACCCCATCCGGGTGATGCCTACGCCTTAGGTATGATACCAAACTTAATGACTCAGGTTAACCGCACCCTCCTAGACAAGGGAGTGCATGAGTTTGATAACTTCATGTCGAAGGTTAAGAATCGTGTTCCTGGTTTATCTCAAAGTCTACCTCCGAAGTACGGCCTCTTAGGTGAAAAGCAATATTACGGGACTGCAGCAGCACTCAGTTCTGTGTCGTCAGACCATCCTATATATCCTGAGCTACGACGACTCGGCCAGGATATTCCGAATATTCCCAAGCTGGTAAACGGTCACGAACTCACCATGTTCGATCGGACCATGTTTAGGTACTACCGAGCGAATCCTCCAGGGATGGCAAGCCTTGCTGACGCGTATGAAACGGCAATGACCAGCCATTATTACATGGCTGATAATGCGACAAAAATCGAGCTACTGCGGAACGTAGCCAACTTTTATAACGTGGCAGCAAGGAACCAGACAATGACGGAAAACCCAAAACTTCAAATCCCGGCAAAATAAGGTGAAACCATGAGCAACGCAATAGCACTTTCGGAAATACGTGTGGGTTTATCGCAACTCACCAAACTCGTGAACAGTCTCAACAGTCGACCGTTACCCCCTACAGATCGAAGAGAACTACTCGCGATTCAGAACTCGTCCTTCAAGGATTTTGCCGTGGTTGTACAGATTTTGATGAGGCGATTTCAACAACAATAAACAGCCGCTCTCCCCTGGTCATTCCTGTGAGAACTACGTGCTGGCCAGGTGAGATAAGTCGGTCAAGGAGAATTAATATGGCAGACATGAAACACTTTAGTTAACTGTGGACTGGCCACTAAGCGGGATTTACTGACCGCTGAAAGTCTGGCTAAGCATAAACGCAGCGTTAAAACCAGGGCTCGTATCAAGGAACAGGTTCAACGACGCAGGGCCAAGTTCGGCCACACGTATAACAAGAACTGGAGCTCGATGGCAACCGAATAAACTCTGATTTTGCACGCCGGCCTAGGTTACAGGAGGCCGTAAATGGACCCGTAAGACCTTTTCAATATTTCGCGAGCAATTAGTACTCTTCTCTTAAAACGGAGCTACAATGGACGATATGGAAGTAATCAGCTTAGATAATTTCGATTTTACTGTGAGTGCTCCTGATCGAGGCGAATCTCCTGGTGCTGCCAACCGCAGGAGTCGCACCCCGTATCAGAAATTGGCCGCCGCGGTACTGCATTCAGCCGCTGAGCTTGTGTCTCGACCCACCAAGCAAGACCTAGATGAAGGCCTACATGCTCAGGCTATGACTTTTATCAGGGATTCAGGTGCAGTATCCTTCTGGTTCAAAATTAAAAATACTCGTCTGGAGGAACTCACATGCTAAAGAAGGTATTCGACGCTGAAGAGCTGTTTCAAGAACTGATAAAGGATTCCCCAGACGGGGTCCCCTGGCACCGTGTTATGTGTCAGTCACCAACAGGCATAAAGGACTGGCTACTGAAGGTGGGTGACGGCATATGGACGATCTACGACGACCTCCCCTCTCTGGCCAATGAACTAGCAAGGGAACTCATTGAAGACGCGGTCCGTCAAGAAATCGAAGTTAGAAAGGAAGGACACCCGTTGCTAACACTGGTCCGTAAGAAACGATACCTCGCTGCCTCTCCTGTGAATATGCTTGAACTCGCAAGAGAATTAATTCGGTGGAGCAAGAGGTCTGACAAGAAGTTGCACTAGGATATAATAGGGCGCGGATAAAAACATACTGTTTTACCGCAATGCTCTAAAAAATCCGCCAAACCATAGGATGAAATTACCTAAGAGTAATGCGGCTATAACGAACCGTCGTTTTGCCGACCTACTTTTGATGTCATCCGCTATCCCTATTACTATCAAAGATACCGCTAGGGTGGCAGCTCCCATGAAGAACGCAAAAAATTGGTATTGTATTAATTCAAGTATGCCAGTCAAATATCCCATAGTTTATCTCGCCATTTTCACCTAAACTTCAAGACTGCACCTAAAGTGCCCCTAAACCCATTTTCAACAAAAAAGGCACTCACCGAATTAACGATAAGTGCCTTAAATTACTGGTACAC
>CAZDJE010000097.1:0-13795 GCA_964505715.1 uncultured Desulfocapsa sp.
GCTGAATATATCTCTTTCTGTCCTCCTCACAAGATTCCAAAGCTTTCTGAAATTAGAGAACAGCCCCCATGCAAAGCCATTTCTTCAAAAGATTGTTCATCGTAATACTAGCTCTGTTTTTACAGGTTAGTGTGGGGATCGCTGCGGACATTGACTGCAAAGCGAGTTTGTTTGCTGACAACTCTTTGCAAACAGTGAAAGAACAATTTTCTGCCTATGATAAGATCTATTTGCAAAGCTTTTGCCAGCATTTATCAGCTGGAGACTATGAACTTACGGCCGTTTGGCATACCCCTTCAGGACAGATACAACGTCAGGACATACACACTTTTCACTTGCCAGAAGCGTCTGGCTACCGTGCATTTTTCTGGATGAAGTTACATAAAAAATCAACTCTTCGGGACGTCTCTTCAAATGGTAGCTTCTCTGACAAAAAATTCGGTTTATGGTCCGTAAAAATGTATCTAAACGAACAATCTGTTGCTGTGGCAAGCTTTACTATTCAATAATTGTATTTTGAGGAAATTAGATGTTATTTTCAATACTTAGGCTAGCGAAAGTTGTAATCCTTCTGTTTGTAATGGTGTTTCTTGCAAGTTGCAGTGACAATGATGATGAGCAGGGCTCTGCGGGCGGCAGCAGTGGTACAGTGATCGCCACAGGAGGCACTGACCTGAACAACTATCTGACAGCAGCAATAAACGATGAGTATAGGGCCAGAGATACGTATCAAGGCGTTATTAATAAATTTGGTAATGTACGTCCTTTTGTAAACATTAAAAGCTCTGAAGAGCAGCATATTAGTTTACTGGTTGGTTTGTATAATACCTATGGCATCTCTGTTCCTTCAGACACTGTGGGTGGGCTTGCGACTCCTGATAGCGTTGGTGCAGCATGTAGCGTAGGCGTACAGGCTGAAATAGCAAATGCGGATCTGTATGTTGGGCTGTTGGCCGGAACTACCAATTATCCTGACGTTCAGGATGTCTTCACACGACTGCGAAATGCATCCTTGAATCAACATTTGCCGGCTTTTCAGAGGTGTGCTCAATAGTACTCTAATAGATGATGCCGCATCTCTTTTTACCCAGCCATCACTTGACCATGGGAAAACTTCTTACCTGATTCCAAAAAAGAGCTTCGGCGGTAATCAGAAATATAATAAAGGGGGGGGAGGCAACAACTTTTGTGAGTGCTCTGAGGGCGGTCCGAATATTGGCTGCAGGTAACGCTATATGTTCAACGAATTGATGTGAAACAAAAGTGAAGACGCCTATTCGCATCTTCACTTTTTTCTCATATCTTGCAAATGGATTTGGAAATTCTGAATAGAGTTGTGTTATAGAGCCGCCATAAGAATCTGCTTGGAAATTTCAGGTGTTACATCTCCTTTTTCTGATAATGCAGTCATTCCATGTTTTTTCAAAGACTCAATAATTCTGTCTATCCCCTCTTCTGTGATACCATGATCGGTGAGACGGGTTTGTATGCCTAGGCTGTGGAAGAACTCTTCCGTCCTTGCAATAGCTTTCTGAATTCGGATGTCACTATCGCCTTCGCTTATGCCCCAGACCCTTTCGGCGTATTGCAGTAGTTTTTCTTTCTTTTGTTCTTTTCTCACTTTCCACACCGCCGGCTGAACCACAGCAAGGGTTTTGGCATGATCAATGCCGAAAAGTGCGGTCATTTCATGGCCGATCATATGGGTATTCCAATCCTGTGGAACCCCTGCACCGATAAGACCGTTGAGGGCCATCGTTGCGCACCATACCAGGTTGGCTCTTGCGTCATAATCTTCTGGTTCTTCTACGGTTTTTTTACCAATTTCTATCAGGGTCAGTAAAATCCCTTCTGCGGTTCGGTCCTGAAAACGCGCATCAACCGGGTAGGTGATGTATTGTTCAACGGTGTGAATAAATGTATCTACAACTCCGTTTGCCACTTGGGTTGCGGGAAGCGTATAGGTGAGTACGGGATCAAGGATTGAAAATTTGGGGAAGGCAAATGGGCTGAATACCGGCAATTTATCTTCACCGTCACTAACGACAGCACCGCTATTCATTTCTGACCCAGTGGCGGGTAAGGTAAGCACCGTGCCCAAAGGGATGGCTCCTTCAACAGGGACAGGATTAAAACCAAAGTTGAGCAGTTCCCGTTCCTTGCCGATAAAATCACCTGCAACCGATGCCACCGCGATAAATTTTGTGCCATCCATCACCGAGCCTCCTCCGACTGCAAGAAGAAAATTCACCTTTTCCCGGCGAACCACCTCAACACCATCCATCAATACCGTAAATTGTGGATTGGCTCCGATACCTCCAAACTCCAACACCTCTCGTGGTGATTTTTTCAGTTCCTCCTTAACCTTAGCAAGAACACCATTTTTCTTAACACTCCCTCCACCGTAGGTGATGAGAACCTTAGCGTCCTTGGGAACGAGATTGTCTAATTCCTGCAACTGATCTTTGCCAAATACGATGTTGGTAGGATTGTAAAAGCTAAAATTTAACATGATTGCCTCCTGAAAATATTTTTTGCTCAAAATTACAATTGAAAACAGAGCCCATTCAAAAAGGATAAGAGAGGTGTTCTCAATTTTTTAGAGGGAGCAATACAGTAAAGGGTGTTCCGCTCTCCTCTTCCTATGTTACTTCAATGCTTCCCTAGGCCCGGTTTATGACAACATCATGCGCCCTGTCCGGTACTTTTGCCCAACTCCTTGGTGGTCACCATATTCTCTTGTGATTCTTTTCTTTTATACTTTCCTGACGGAAACAAAACTCTTAACACCTGTTACTTGAGGCTCGTGTTAATAGCGTTGTTAAGCCCTTTAATGTCAAATGGTTTGGAAATCATAGCGCTAAAGCCATATTGAAGGTGGTTAGCCATCACCGGGTCATTGGAGTATCCGCTGGCGACAATGAGCTTTGCTTTTGGGTCAATTTGTAACAACTTTTTTGCAGTTTCCAGTCCTCCCATACCTCCGGGAATAGTTAAATCCAGAATCACAACATCGAGAGGGGTATCACTGTCCTGCAGTTCCTGATATTTGTCTATTGCCTGGTTCCCATTACTCACCAGTACCGCTTCATGGCCAAGGATAGTAAGCTGTGATGAGGCTACTTCGCGAATCATTTCCTCATCATCCATAATCATTATTTTAGCTGCTTGCAGTGCCAATGGTTTTTTTCCTTTTACGGTGATACTGGTATCTTCGGTCTGCAAGTGGGTGGCAGGAAGGAACAGGGTAAAAGTTGTACCTTTGCCCGGGGTGGAGTGGACAGTGATATGGCCGTTATGATTATTCATAATGGAATGACAAATGGCCAGGCCGAGTCCACTGCCTTCCTGTTTGGTGGAAAAATAGGGGTCAAATACCTTATTGATAATCTCCTGTGGAATGCCGACCCCCTTATCACTAATAATGATCTGGACAAAATCCCCGTCATCGACACTCAGCAGTGCCTCCGAGGCAGCATCTGCTATATTGCTGCACTTGATCTCTATGGTTCCGCCTCCGGGCATGGCATGCTTGGCGTTGAGAATGATGTTTTGAATGACCTGGCTGATCTGTCCACTGTCGACATCCACCTTCCATAGTTGTTCAGGAAATGTGTGTTTACAGGCAACCTGGCTGCCATGGAGGATGAAACCAGCAGATTCTGTGATCAGTTCAGGAAGGGAGGTGCATTCTTTGACGGGCTCACCGCCCTTGGAAAAGGTAAGCAGCTGATCGGTAAGTTTTGCGGCTCTTTTCGTTGCCTTTTCGGCATTTTCGAGCAGTGCTATTGTCCTGCTGTCTTCTTTTCCGATGCGATACCCGGCCAGCTCAATATTGCCGAGAATGGCAGAAAGAATGTTGTTGAAGTCATGTGCGATCCCACCGGCAAGTACCCCAACGGACTCCAGTTTTCTGATTTTGAGTATCTCTTCCTCCATCTTTTTTTCATGGGTAACATCCCGAAATACTACGACAACACCAATGATTTTACTCTCTTTGTCCCGTATGGGAGCTCCGCTGTCGGCAATGGAGCAGATTGAGCCATCCTTAGCAATCAGAGCGGTATGGTTGGCAAGACCGATAATTCGTCCGAGTTCTATGACACGCTGCACCGGGCTGACACATTTCTGCCCGGTCTTTTCGTTGATGATGTTGAAAATCTCAGTGGACGGTCGGCCTGTTGCCTCTTCATTGCTCCATCCGCTTAGCTCTTCTGCAATTTTGTTCAGGAAGAGTATCCGGCCCTCTATATCAGTGGTGATTACACCATCGCCAATGGAACGCAGGGTTACGCTCAACCGTTCTTTTTCAGCATCAAGGGCTTCAATCGCATTTTTTCTCTCAGTGATATCCGTGGCTATTTCCATGCGCACCATCTTGCCGTCTGTCCAGCTGATGGCACGATCCCTGCAGTCAAACCAGTGATGGCTAATGGTGTTCTGGGATTCCCAGATATGCACTTCTTTCGGCATTCCTTCTGAATCAAGGAGCAAATGGTTGGTGCAGAACTCACAGGGAGTGGTTCGGCCTTCCTGTAGTGATTCGTAGCATTTCCTGCCGACGCAGTCTCCGAAGATCTTTCGGCCATAGCGGTTTACAAAAAGGAGTTCGTAGGTCTCCATGTCTGCCACATAAACCAGGGCATCCAGACTGTCGAAAACATGCTGAAACCTTTCCAGTGTACCGCTTACCTCTGTATCTCTTGATTGAATAGCGTCAATAATGGAATTGAACTCAAGGATGCCACCTGACATGTCGGGGCTAAGGTGCAAGTCGTTATTCTCTGTGGAGCGATCCAGGGCTGCAACAATGGTGTTCACGGGGGCTGAAAAAAACCGATTGAACACTATTCGCAGGGTCAGAAAGAGTAGAAGGAAGGAAAATAGGAGAAAACTTAGCTGGAAGGCGAGGGCTTTTTGAATGGTACTGCGCATTACAATTTGGGGGATGCAGTAGTAGATCAGCCAGTCCGAGGGTTCTGTAAATTGCTCATGGAGGGCGATGAATTTTTGGCTCTTGTAACTGAAGGTAAAGAGCCCTTTTTGGTCAGGGGGCGAGCGATCTTTTAATTCGAACCCGATATTATGACGGGTTTCCATTAGTTGACGATTTGGATGATACAGGGTTCGACCGGTGCTGGACAAGACGAAAAACAGCTCATCCTGGTACAGTTTTCCTGCTTCAAAAACTGCCATTACAGGAATGAAATTGTTCAGGCTACGTTCCACCACCAATAAATATCTGTTGCTCAGGGGGTATTGAATGGTGACCACCGAATGCTTAGATAGCAGTGATTGGTAATGGTGCTGGACTTTTCTGTGTTGACTCGATCCCATGGTAACCATGGCACCGAAGTTCAACCCTTTATATTCGGAATAGGGATCAGTTATGAAGAGAACTTTTCCCGAAGGGTCAAGGATGTAAAAGCTGTCTCCGGCAAGTTGAAAATAACTAGATGTTGCAAGTTGCTCTAGTAGCTTTTCGAGATTATCCGGCTCTGATTCAAGTATGGTTTGGATTATGGTATCAGTACGGAAGAGGGTGTCTTTCATCAGGGTACGGGCTACATTGATCCGGGCGTGCATGGTTTTTGAGTATTCCGCATGGGCTTGCCTATACTCGGAGATGACAGTGAGTAGTAACACGATGATGAAAACAGCTATGGCAGCCAGAGTGAGAATAAGGTTGACTCTCTTTTCTAAGGATTGGAGGACCACCTATATCTCTCCATTATTACGGAATTGCTTTTCACGAACTACAACCTCATATACGGGGCGGATGACATCTCCATAGGAATCAAAGCGAACATGTCCCATAAGGGTGTCGTACTCTCCGGCCAGGAGGGCCTTTTTCAATTCAATGGAGTTGATTCCAGGCGATCGTTTCAGTGCGTCAGCTAAGATCATGACAATCTCATAGGCCCTTGTGGATCTGGCCGTTGCTTTTTTGTTGAATTTATTCTCGATTTCAGCGGCAAAGCTGAGATATTTAGGTCTTGTATTGTCAGGATTGATAAAAGTGATAATGCTCAACCCTTCTGCACTGTTACCGGCATATCGCATCAGGCTTGGTGCTTGTGTCCAGAGGGTGGCAATGCGGGGTCCTGAAAAGTTGGCCACTTCGAGCTTTTGCAGGGCGACACCGGTCATACTTGCCTCGGTGAGGAGGACTATGGCATCAGGGTTTGGTGCAAGTAAGGCATCGATGATTTGAGACCAGTCTGCCTGTTCACGAGATTGAAATTTGACTTCAGTGCTGGTGCCTGAGAAATGCTTAGCAATTCGAGTTGCATAATCCTCAACAAATGCAGCATTTGTCATATCCATGAGAATTGAGATGGAGTGTGCTTTTTTTTTCTCCAGTAAAGCAGCGGCTTTTTGACCAAACAGGGCGCAGTCCACTGACGTCCTGAGAAAAAAATCATCTTGAGCTGATAATGCTGTGGTTGCAGTATAGCCAGTAATGAGTAACCTCCCCATGGAGGTGACAAGGGGGTGTGCTGTCACGGTGTTGGATGAAGAACTGTGCCCAATAATAGCGACAACATCTTCATTCATGAGGGACTCATCTGCCTTTTTGACTCCCTCAGCATTGTTTTTGTCATCACGAATCAACAGTTCCAGTGGTCGCCCTTTGATCCCACCTGCACTGTTGACTGCTTCCACGGCTAACAGGGCACCATCCCTGATCTGCTCTCCAGCCTCCCCTCCACGGCCACTGAGATTGATTGAGAGGCCAATTTTAATGGGGGCTTGCTGCTGTTCACAGGACGATAAGGGGAGAATTAGAAAAAGAAAAAAGAAGAGTATCTGGAAGGGGGGAAAGCCGAATTTCATAGGCTGCTCCTTACGAAAATATTAGAGAGCGTTACCGACGTACTACTCCTTCGGTAAGCATATGGAGAGTTTTGAACTGATTTTAGTGAAGAACCACAATGATTTTTAGATATGTTTATTATACAGCAATGTGTGATAACGTCAAATAGTACTATTTTTCCATTCTTCTCTTATTAGATGCACATTTAAAAAATTAGAACGCATTGACTCTTCCATATTTCGCAACAACAGAGCTTGATTGGCTGCCGTGTGGCACTAGGTTGGGACCATTAAAGGCATAGTTATAACGGGTACTTGAGGTGTTCTGGTTTTTGATGTTGTCGTCTCGATATGAGTATTGTAATGTGGTTTCTAAGGTTTTGGTCGGAAGTCTTACTTTTAACACCGAGTCAGGAAATGGAACAGAGTTTATTATCTTCCTGCCATTACAGGAAAGCGAGCAAACATCAGACAATGAGGAGCAGGCATGAACATGGAAAAAAAGAGCTATGATTTCTCCTGGGAAGATCTTGGTGATCTGGAGCTTGGAAGACCTAATTTAGGGCCCATGACTGCGGTAGTGTGTTATCGCCTTTTGGAATACACCTTTAAAGATGTACTTTCCAAGGAATTTGGACTGGAGAAGACAAGAGAAGTGTTTGTTGCAGCCGGACGCCTTGCTGGAGAACAGTTTTGTAAAAATGTGCTCAACACAGAGCTTGCTTTAGAGGATTTTTTTTCCGATCTGGAGCAGAAGCTGATTGACCTTAAAATAGGAGTCCTGCGAATTGAAGAGGCTGATATGGACGCTGGCACAATGACGCTCACCGTGTCTGAAGATCTGGATTGTTCGGGCCTGCCACTCTATGGCGAAACGGTCTGCGATTATGATGAGGGCTTTCTGGCCGGTATTCTCTTTGTCTACACCGGAAAAGAATTTAAAGTCAAAGAGATTGATTGCTGGGCCACTGGCGATCGAACCTGTCGCTTTCAAGCAACGGCACAGGAGTAAATATGGCACTCGAAGAAAAGGCGATTCTTGAGGAAATAACCCTGTATCTGCAGACCCTGAACAGTCAGGGAGTAGAACGTGCCGAGAAAAAGTTACCCACTCTGTCCGGCGCAGATCAGTCAGAGGAGTTGAGTGAGTTCTGCCGTGCTTTTGGCGAGAGTATTGATATGCTGCGCTCAGCCTACGATTTTCAAAAGAAGATCGCAGCCGGAGACCTAACGGCAGAGGTGGATAAAAGGAATTTTTTGGCCATGCCCTTGCGTGGCTTGCAATCTTCCCTAAAGCATCTTACCTGGCAGGCTTCCCAGGTAGCTCAAGGAAATTTGAAACAGAAAGTACACTTTCTCGGTGAGTTTGCTGATTCCTTTAACAGTATGATCACAGCACTTCAGGAAAAAGAACGTATGCAGACTCGCCTGCTGCAGGTGCAGAAAATGGAGTCAGTGGGACAACTCGCGGCAGGGATTGCCCATGAAATCAATACCCCGGCCCAGTTTGTTGGTACTAACCTGGATTTTGTAGCTGAATCCTTTCAGGATGTTACTCTGTTTGTGAAAGAGATTGAGAAGGTATTGGAGAAAGCGCCTCAGGAAATACGAGACAAAATACATACAGCTATGGAGGAGATGGACTGGGAGTATTTGAGCTCGGAATTTCCACTGGCAATCAACCAGTCTCAAGAAGGGGTCGAACGCATAAGTTCCATTGTTCTGGCAATGAAGGATTTTTCCCATCCCGGTAGTAAAGACAAAGTTGCACAGGGGTTGAATCAAATTATCGAGACCACTGTAACAGTGGCTGGAAACGAGTGGAGACCTGTGGCGGATGTGAGATTGGATCTGGATCCGGAACTTCCCAATGTCCCGCTCTTTGCCGATGAAATGGGTCACGTTATACTTAATATCCTTGTCAATGCGGCGCAGGCCATCGCTGCGAAACAGGCTGAACAGGCTGAAAAAGAAAAAGGAATAGTTACCATCACCACCAGCCAGGGTAAGAATACGGTTGAGTTACGTATTCAAGATACTGGTGAAGGTATATCTGAAGATGTACAATCCCGTATATTTGATCCGTTTTTTACAACAAGAGTGGTCGGACAGGGTGTTGGACAGGGCCTTTCCATCTGCCACGATGTTATTGTCGGAAAGCATCAGGGGACTCTTGAGGTGGCATCGATACCGGGTGAAGGTGCAATGTTTATAATCCAACTGCCTCTAGAAGAGGGGACAAGCCTATGAGCAGTAAAAGAAGATCCTTTTTGTAGACGATGAGCCCAATATGCTCGAAGGACTGTAACGGACGTTATGCTCCATGCGCAAGGAGTTTGATCTGCAATGTTCAGGCAGCGGTTTTCAGTGATTATTGAAAAGAGTCCTCAGTAATTTGTGTAGGTGCTTTTTGTCAAACACGGGCTCACTGACCTGGTATCATTTTCATTACCCATTTTCAGATATACGCACCCGAATCGGTTCCACAATGCCGATCTGTTTTTCAAAATTTGTGAGGCTCTGAATAACGGCCCAGGTAATCTCCTGTCCCTTGGGAATAAGCATGGCACCATTTTTGGCAAACACATCTTCCACAGCGATCATCCCTGGAACAACATTTTTAAATCCGATATTTTTGATAGTTGCATGCACATTTGTTGGTGTATATTTTTCGATGAGATCCACTATGGCAGGATTATACTGCCCTGTCTTTCTGCGCATGGTTCGGATTGCCTGTTGATGTTCAAGATCCTGCTGCCGCAACAGATCGTACTCTATGGCTACTTTCAGGATTTCGGCACCGAGGGAGACCTCTTCGTCCAGAGAGTCTAGTCCTTCAAGGGAGTCAAAGGGCTGAAGTTGGTGCTCGATCATGGCGGCCACTTTTTCCAGACGGGGAATCTTCCGGATAAGCTTACTGCCCACTCTGGGATGATTCTCATACATCTGCTGTTCTTCCTCGGAGAGAGGAATAGCTGCATGCAGCTTGTGTAAGACATCACCGGGCAGGGTGATACATCCTATTTGCGACATCAGTGCAGCCACTTCATATTGCCAGAGAGCAGAGAGTTGAAGATCTTTGGCGATCTTTTTCACCAGGGGTTTTATTCGATAGCCACTACTGAAGGCCGTAGCATTGGCTAGACCAAGCAGTTCGGCCATTACGGTGATGCTGCCCCTTACTGTTTCGTTCAACAATTCTTTTTCAGCGGTGAGAAGCTTATGCTGGCGCATGGCAAGGGCAAGAGATGTTGCAAGCATTGCCGTGGAGCAGGGTTTGTTGAGAAAACGAAAAATCTGTCCTGCATTTACTGCTGCCGTCGCAGTTTCCTGATCAGCATTCCCTGTGAGCATGATACGTACGGTATCCGGGTAGCTGTCCTTGACTCTGCTGAGGAGTTCTATCCCATTCATTTTCGGCATTTGCATATCGGAAACAATCACAGCAAAGGGGCCTTTTTCTTTTAAGATTGTAAGGGCTTCATCACCACTCTCTGCAACCATGATCTTAAAGCGCTTTCGCAACTGTCTCTGCATGGATTCCAGAATATTTGTTTCATCATCCACCAGTAAAATTTTTTCACTCATTACTACTCCCCTCTTCAAGCACTTTCATACACTGTTCACGCCACATATCGATTTTGTCCCCAAAGCCGAGGCTCTCTAAATGAGTCAGATGTATTTCATGGGGATTACCTATAACGTCTTTTGGATGTTTTTCGTAATAAAAAACGTTGGCTGCATGGACAGCAATGGCCGGACTAAAGCTGTCGTTAGGATAGTTATCCAGTCTGTGGTGAAATCCTATGGCCTCGACCACGGGTCCTGGCATTCCCCATAAGCCCATGAGATACGCTCCGATATCTCCATGGACTGTGTCAAAGACCTCTTTTTCAGCAATGCGCAGATTGATACTTTTTTCTTTGGCAAGCAGGACCGCCTGTTCATACTTATCCATCATCTGGGCCAGTAGCACCAGTTTCCCGATATCATGGAGAAGGCCGGCAATAAAACAGTGATCAATAAGCTCCTTGTCATCGGATTCACCGATGGCGATTTGCTTGGCACAGGCAGCCACAGCCATACTGTGGGACCAGAGTCGTTTGACAGGGAAAAGTTTTGAGGAAGCCTTTATTTCAGAAAAGGCACCGACGCCAAGGACCAGGTTTTTGACGGTCTCAAGCCCCAGGAGATTCACAGCCCGGGCCGGACTCTCCACCTTCTGAAAGAGTCCAAAAAATGCGGAGTTTACCAGTTGCAAAACTTTGGCACTCATGGCCATATCTTCTTCTACTATTGCTGCGACTTCAGTAACGGAAATTTGCGGATCTTCCATGGCTTTGCGCAATTTTGCGTAGACCTCAGGCAGGCTGGGTAAGGTTCCCAGTTGTGAAACGATTTTTTTCAGTGCGTCATGAGAAATGAGGTCATGTAAACCGCTTGCCCGTAGTAAAACCGATTTCAAGTGATCAGGTTCGCAGGGTTTGGCGAGGAACTGATGTACCACTCCTACGGTACGTAAAATGGATTCTTCCTGGGCCTGCCCGGTAAGCATAATGCGGATGGAATAAGGATGACGCTCCTGTATCTCTATAAGTAGCTGTGCCCCATCCATACCCGGCATTCTCATATCGGATACCACCACATCAAATTCATTTTTTTCCATGATCGCAAGGGCCTCTTTGCCGTTCTCAGCAAATTGCAGATCAAAATCATTGCGCATGGATCGTAGCATCCGTTTCAGCCCGGCAAGAATATTGGGTTCATCATCTACAAAAAGAATACTCTTTTTATGCATGGTTTTTTTCCTCTTGTAGAGGGAGGGTGATTATAAATGTCGTACCTTCGCCCGGTGTTGACTCAACGAGAATTGTTCCCTGATGTTTCTCCACAACTACATCGTGGCTGATTGCCAGTCCCTGGCCCGTGCCCTTTCCGACTTTCTTGGTGGTGAAAAAAGGATTGAAGATGCGGAGTCGTACTTCTTCCGGCATCCCAGCCCCGGTGTCATGGAGACGCAATTCCACATTGTCTTTAAGTGCTCTGGTGGAAAGAGTTATTTTCCCCTTGTCTCCCTGCGGGTTTTCCCCAAGTTTTTCAGCAATGGCATGGGCTGCGTTTACCAGCATGTTGAGAATTACCTGACCCATCGCATCGGAGAGCAGCTGGATTTGTGGAAGATATGGATCCAGATCCAGTTCCATATCAGCTACGTATTTCCATTCGTTACGGGCTACGGTAACCGTGGTTTCAATGATTTGATTGAGGTTTAATGATTCCTTGTTTGTGCTGCCCGGATGGGAGAACTCCTTCATGGCACGGACAATGGACGTGACTCGCCTCACGCCCTCATGGGATTGGGAAATAGCCAGAGGCATTTCTTTGGCCAGATACTCCCAATCCAGGGTGGTCAAAGCTTTTTCTATCAGATCAGCAGTTTCCTGTGAGGCCTTCTGACCAATCTCCTGAATCTGCTCCATAAATAGAACAATATCCTGACTCACATCCTCGAGAAAGTTAATATTACTGCCAATGAACTGGGTGGGGGTATTAATCTCATGGGCGATACCAGCCGCCAACTGCCCTACTGACTCGAGTTTCTGGGCGTGGAGCAGCTGGGCATGCAGTTTTTCTTTTTCCTGCGCAGCATTTTTCTGCTCATTAATATCTCTGGCTATCAAGATAGACCCGAGTAGTGTTCCGCCGGCGTCGTGGTAGGGGGCTGTTATTATTTCGCAATGTCCACCAAGACGTTCTTCAAAGATTTCAATTTTATGCGTCTTACCATCTTTTAAGAGCTGACTGTGGGGGCAGGAATCGGGTCTCGTGTCTCGGCCGTGAAGGCAAACACAGCAGTTGGCTCCGTGCAGTTCTTCAGAGGACTTTCCGAGTGTGTTCATCATGGACGTATTCATGCGAACAATATTGTGGTCTCTATCAACAAGAGCAACCATATCCGGCATGGCATCAATGGTACGTTCCCATTCCTGTCTGGCCTGAAGAACCAGAATCTCCTGAGCCTGACGTTCTTTCATTTCTCGTTCAAGCAGTCTGTTCTGTCGGAGGAGTTCCATGGTCTGTTGCTGTACTTCTTTCTCAAGAGAAGCTTGGTGGCTCTGTTCCTGCCGTCTTATTTGGGCGTGCTGCAAGGCGTTGTTGATACAGCGATTGAGAATGTTCAAATCTGCTATGGGTTTGGTGAGATAATCCCAGGCTCCTATTCGTAATGCTTCAATAACATCTGTCATGGTACCCAGACCAGAGAGAATAACTACTGGAATGGCGGGGTATTCTACTACAACGGCACGAATAAGTGCCATGCCATCCAACTTCGGCATTCGCAGGTCGGTGAGCAGGATGTCCGGACTGTTCTCTTTACATAATTGTAATGCCTCTTCCCCATTAGCAGCTTCAAGAATTTGGTACCCTTGTTTCTGAAGGTAACGACTTGTTGTTGTACGGACCAGTCTGTCATCTTCAGCAATTAAGATTGTTGCTGTTTTTTCAGTCATGGTTGTTACCCTGTTTGTCTTGAGGAAAAAAACTAATTTGAGTCACTTTTTTTATGACAGCTTCTATTGTCATTATTTCTTCATCCGTGAATGCTATAAAGCTGGGTCGCAGTAAATGGGCCTGGCGAAAGGTCTCGTGGTCAGCGTTGTCCAGAATTAAAATAATTCGAAAATCGGACAGCATATCCTCCATGAGATGCAGTTCATTGAATTCTTGTATGTTTCTGATAAAAAGGAGGAGCAGATCTCCGCAACGCAGTTTGATTGCCATTGGAGAAAGAAAAAATGATTTTTTGGAAAGCACTATCATTTCTTTGCAGACGGGAAGTTTTTGCAGTTTTTTTAGATACTGCTCACTTGGATCCGATATGTTGCTTACATAGAAAATATTCACCTTTTTTCTCCTTTTTTATTTCGAAAAGGTTTCCAGATATTTTTCCAGGGGAGCTTGAGCATTGTTTCCCCGC
>CAZDJE010000098.1:0-13582 GCA_964505715.1 uncultured Desulfocapsa sp.
AACGAACTACTTTGTTTCTTCCCGTATCTTTTGCCTGGTAGAGTGCAATGTCAGCGTGCTTGACACATTCCCAGAATCCATCACCATCCACGGGATATACAGAAACCCCGATGCTGAGCGTTTTGCGGATGCTGATGTCCTCCACCCTGAACAACTGTTCTTCCACGGCTATTCGTATCTTTTCAGCGACACTGGTTGCTTTTTCCATTTCACAGTCGGTGAGCAGAATAAGAAACTCTTCACCACCATAACGAATAATAATATCCGAGGCTCTAACTCCGTCCTGCATAATTACGGCTAGTGTTTTTAACACTTCATCCCCAACATCGTGGCCATGTTCATCGTTGACCTGTTTGAAGAAATCAAGGTCGCACATAAGGATGGCAAGGGTACTGTTTCTCCGTTTGATCCCGGCAAGCAGTGGGTTGATATTCGTTTCTAGGAATCGTCTGTTGGAAAGACCGGTTAAAGCATCTTTTGTTGCCATTTCATGGAGATTGGTGGCAAGACGTTTCGCATGGAGCACGGGAAGGGCCTCGTCAAGGTAGAGTCCTGCAAGATGCTGGCTGATGCGTAGTTCTTTAGCTCGTTCTTCACTGTCAACAAAAAGTGACAGGAATTGAACAACTCCAAGTACCTTGCCCGAGACTATCATCGGAACACAGGTGTGGGTCATCACTTCTGATAGCGGAAAGACGGGACAGATGTTTGGAAATCCGGCCGATGAAATGATTTCACCGGTTCTTCTTGCCCTGCAAATCCTGGAAGTGCTCATTTCACAGGCTTCATGTTCAAGCTCTGGTGGCCAAGTATAGACGGCTTCTATGGAATCATCCTTGGCCCGGACTTCCCAGATGATAAATGTATTGAGATGGAGAGTCTCCTTAAAAACATAGGCCAGTCGGTTGTATACCTCTTCAACCGTTTCGTCCGCCTCTATGGTTCTTCTAAAGAGGGATATATCCCGAATATGGCTTGTTAGGCCATTCACCAGTGATGCCACTTCTCCTATTTTATCCTGGGTAATAACGGGTATCTCTGTTCCATGGGCACAGGTCTGGTTTTTGTCTGTTTTATTGAGCAGGGTTTGCAGAGAGCAGATCATCTGGTCAAGAAAGTCTACGAGAGCCCGTATACACAAAAAACTCGTTATGCTGAGAAAGACCATGACTAGAGTGACAAGAATGGCACCATGTAAAATATAAGTGTCGAGTAGGGTCAGAATGTTCGAGAGATGATTCGCCTCGCCGCAGGCAAAGCTCAACTCCAGTTTAAGTTTATTAATGAAGAAATAACTATGGAGGCCGATGATAAAATAGCCAAAGAGAAAACTGGCCAGGACCAGAAGGAATTTTTTATAGACGGAGAGTCTGAAGAAGGGTTGCCAGAGACGAAACCAGAGGGAGTTTTGGGAAGAATGAGTATATTTCATGAAGGGTTATATGCCTGACTTGTTAGTGTGTCTGGTTGTTGTTGTGTGAAAAAACCAGTGAAGCCTGATATGGTTTAACTATTTATGAAAAAAAAAGCAAAGAAAAAGCTGTTACTTTGTGGTCGTGACGCTAATTATCTGTTTTGCAGCAGTGAGGCGAGAAAGGAGTCCAGAAAGAGCTGGAAGAAATGGAACATCAGGCAGACAACAATCGCATTTCCCGTATCAAAATTGATATTAGCCAGCACAGCAAGAGCCAGGGCCATGGTTTTTTGTGAAGTGACAAACAGCATCGCTTTACGGTCTGCAGAGGAAAGTTGTAAAAGTTTACTGGCGTATGCATTAGTGAGCAGCAGCAGAATATGGACTGCGGCAACTCCTGCAAGAATTGTTATGTAATCAGTGGCTGCCAATCCCATCAGAGCAGATGTTGATGTGGAAATTGAAGCATAAACGATAACAATAACAGCGCTTGAATTGAGATAACTCCATAGCGGAGAAACTTGTTTTCTACCACTGATACTCCGTATAGCTTTCCCGGCAATAAAAGGGAGCAGAACAAAGAAGAGCATTTTAAAGAGCAGGGCGTTTTGGTCGATATCAATGGGGCCTGCTGCTTTGAGGCAGAAATCAAGGACAAAGGGCATGCTGAAGATGCCGAGCAGGTTCAGAGAAATGGTGAGAAAAAGAGCAAGAGTTCCATTCCCACGGCTTACCCCCGTGATCACAACTCCCGAGGATATGGTTGGGGGGACTGTACTCATGATAATTAGCCCCATGGCTAGGTAAAGCGGAAGGTTCAGGAGTTTACTGACCAGGAGACCAAGAAGAGGGGCTAGTAACAGGGATATTACGGCTGCAACACAAAACAGCCTTAAAAGTCGTAGATCTACGCTTAGCTCTTTGGAACCCGTCTGGTAGCCACTGATTAAAAAGATGATGAAAACAATAATCTTCGGACCGCTGTGGTCGGAGAGAAATGTTCCTCCCGTGGGCAGGGTGAAGCCCACAATGACAGCGAGAATAAGGCCGAGTGGGAGGAAAAGTTGTTTCATAGCTGGATAGGAAGGTTCTGGCCGGAAAGGTTAGATTTCCGGCCAGAATAGAAAAAAGTCTAGTGTCAGTCTAAAAATGAGATTGTATTCTCTAAATAGAGGTGCGAGGATAAAATATCCACAGAAACAACGAGTTAAAAGAAAGAATCCATTTGTGGACAGGCACTAGATGATGGGTTTCATAGCGCTCATGTAAGAACGAAGTTCCTCACCAATATTTTCAACACCGGTGTAACGAATGGACTCATTTGTTTCAATAAGCTCAACGTTTCCTACGCCCATGTCACTTCCTTCCATTCCTTTGCCGATAACATCGGTATCCACATTTTTCATAAAATCCTGAAGCAGAGGCAGGGCAGCGTGGTTAAAGAGGTAGCAACCGTATTCAGCGGTATCGGAGATAACGACATTCATCTCGTATAACTTTTTACGGGCAATAAGGTTAGCAATCAGTGGTGTTTCGTGAAGCGATTCGTAATAGGCAGACTCTTCTTTGATTCCTGCAGAAACCATGGTGTCAAAGGCAAGTTCAACACCGGCTTTGATCATGGCAACCATTAAAATGCCTTTGTCGAAGTATTCCTGCTCACTGATTTCGGTATCGGCAGCGTTGGTGGTTTCGAATGTTGTTTCACCGGTTTCTTTGCGCCATCCAAGAAGGTTTTTGTCATCGGCCGCCCAGTCTTCCATCATGGTTCTGGAAAAATGGCCGGACATAATGTCATCCATATGCTTGTGGAAAAGCGGCTCCAGAATGGCCTTCATCTCTTCGCAGAGCTCGTTGGCCTTGATTTTGGCAGGGTTGGACAGACGATCCATCATGTTGGTGATTCCGCCATGTTTCAGAGCTTCGGTGATGGTTTCCCAGCCGTGCTGAATAAGTTTAACTGCGTAGTTTGCATCCATTCCTTTTTCGGTCATCTTGTCAAAACAGAGAAGCGACCCAGTCTGGAGCATTCCGCAGAGGATAGTCTGCTCACCCATAAGATCCGACTTTACTTCGGCGACAAAGGAAGACTGGAGACACCCTGCGCGATGGCCACCGGTTCCTGCAGCATAAGCCTTGGCAACATCCCAGCCGATTCCCTGAGGATCGTTTTCGCGGTGAACAGCAATAAGGGTTGGAACGCCAAATCCGCGTTTGTATTCCTCGCGAACTTCTGTTCCAGGAGATTTTGGTGCAACCATAACAACGGTAATATCTTCACGGATCTTCATACCTTCCTCAACGATGTTAAATCCGTGGGAATAGGAGAGACAGGAGTCTTTCTTCATAAGAGGCATAACCGTTTCGACAACGTTGGTGTGTTGCTTGTCCGGAGTCAGGTTGATAACAAGATCTGCATCGGGCAGCATCTCTTCGTAGGTACCGACTTTGAAGCCATTTTCGGTGGCGTTCTTCCACGATTGACGTTTATCAGAGATTGCAGCATCGCGGAGAGTGTAGGAGACATCAAGGCCTGAGTCGCGAAGATTGAGTCCCTGGTTTAAGCCCTGGGCACCACAACCAACAACGACGATTTTTTTACCCTTGAGCGCTTCAACTCCATCGAATTCTGAAATATCCATAAAACGACACTGGCCAAGCTCTTCAAGTTGAAGACGCAATGGGAGACTGTTGAAGTAATTGTTTGACATGATAATGCTCCTTTAAAGAAATGATCATTCACGATTGAATGGAAAGTAATGACGATAAAACAATGAATTATGTCCGGACACCATAACACTTGATTCTGTTGCGTAAAGTGAGTTAGATGTAATGTAGTATTGCAGTAAACGCAACATGGGGTAATTTGTGTAACATCTGAAAAAAAACATTCGATAGGTGGATTCAAAAAAATGGATATTCGTAATCTAAAGCTCTTTAAGCATCTGTCTGGAACCTTGCATTTTGGAAAGAGTAGTCGTGCCTGTCATGTTACTCCGTCGGCATTAACCAGGATTATTCAGCGTCTCGAAGAAAATGTTGGAGAGAAGCTGTTTTACCGTGATAATCGTTCTGTTCGGCTCACCTCTGCGGGACAGACCTTTCGTTCCTACGCCGATGATGTGATACTACGTTACGAAATGCTGCAGGGAGATCTTTCCAGGGAGCAGACGCTTGAAGGAGAGATTTCCTTATACTGCTCTGTTACTGCGGCGTATTCTATTCTGCCTGCAATATTTCAGAAGTTTCGTTCAGTGTATCCGGGAGTGAATATTAACCTGCAAACAGGGGATGCCGCACTTGCCCTGGCAAAGTTGCAGAATAGAGAGGTTGATATTACAGTTGCCGCCTTGCCGGATGTACTGCCGGAACGTGTTCAGTTTCTAAAAATCCTTGAGACCCCCCTGGTGTTTATAGGCCCAAGAGGCTATAGGGAAATAATACAGTACCAAGAAAAGGAAATTAACTGGAGGAGAACGCCGATTATTACAGCCGATTTTGGCTTAAGTCGTGAACGAACGGATATTTGGTTTTCTGAGAAGGGAATTGTCCCCAATATTTATGCACAGGTGGCAGGGAATGAAGCAATTATTGCTATGGTTGCACTAGGGTGCGGGGTGGGGGTTGTGCCCGGGCTGGTTCTTGAAAAAAGTCCTCTACAGGAACAGATTGATATCCTATCGGTAAAACCTGAACTGGAATCCTTTTCCATTGGTATCTGTACAACTAAGAAAAATATGCGACCGCCGCAGGTGGATGCCTTTTGGGAGATTGCCGCCTCAATTTGATTGTTGACCTCTTTTTTATGCGGCGACCGTGTTGCAGCTGAAAAGCATGTTCTTTAACATTTTCTGTTGTGGTACAGAAAGTTTGCCAAACTGGATCCCTACTTTTTTGTAAACCATCCCCGGGATTGAAGAAAAAGAGACTTCTCTGTCCCAGACAACTTTTCCAGGAATTTGTCTGGCATCAAGGCCATTCTTGTTGCATAAAATATCAATGGATAACTCTCCGGCGATACAATTTGTTGTTTCATCAAGAAAAAGTAAGGAAAGCCCTCCCTTGCTAACATCGAGCACCTGGGCAATTTTATCACAGGCCAGAGCGCGAGTCCCTTGTATGGCATCAAATCGTAAAGCTTTTCTTTCTTCTAACATAATATGCTCCGTCTGATGAGTGAAACGTGTCGCAATTGTGTACGAATAAAGAGTGTTTTTTTTGTCATTCCTCGATGATTCCTGAGATAAACGACTAATTAAATTGTATGTGAAAATGAGCTTGTTTGTCAAGATAAAACTGCGTGTGAACAGGGTGATGGGATGGAAGTACCTCTTTTTATTCAGACTGTTTTACCTGATTGCGACCGGCCAGCTTTGCGCTATACATGGCAGCATCCGCTGAGCCAATAAGTCCTTCCCCTGAGCAGTTGTGTTCAGGAAAACAAGCCACTCCAATGCTTGCAGTGAGGTGGATTCTTTTACTGTTAGCCAATGGAACGGAGGAGGTTCTAATCGCCTCACATAAACGTTCTGCCATTTCAGTCCCCTGGGAAAGAGGGGTCTCGGGAAGGACAACAACGAACTCTTCGCCGCCATAACGTGCGACATAGTCCGTTTTACGAATAGTTTTCTTCAGGATTTTTGCAAGGTGGATGAGAGCAAGATCACCATTTTGGTGCCCGTAGGTATCGTTGACAACTTTAAAATGATCCAGATCCACCATAAAAATGGAAAGAGGATGCTGGTAGCGTTCAGCCCGTTCAATTTCTTCAACTAAACGATTCTCAAGGATTCTTCGATTATAGAGACCGGTGAGTGGGTCGTGGGAGGAGAGATAGCGAGCCTCTTCTTCTGCTAGTTTTCGTGCGGTAATGTCTCTTGCTATTCCTAAAACCCCAATAAGTTCTCCCGTACTATGCCATACTGGAGATTTGATGGTCTCCAGCAGCTCCTTATGGCCATCACTTGCAAATGTTACACTTTCTTCATTTATAAGTGGCGAGCCTGCGTTCATGGCAGCTATGTCATGTTTCCTGAAGAAGTCGGCGAGTTCTTTGTCTACAAAGTCGTAATCTGTTTTGCCGATAATCTCTTTTTGGGAAGCACCAAAGAATCGTTCAAATTTAGGGTTGCAGGAGAGATATACCCCGTCAGGATTTTTTAACCAGACAAGATCCGGTATTGTTTCAAGCACGGTTCGCAGCAGTGCTTCACTGTTCTGTCTTTTCTGTACTTCTTCCTTCAGAAGTCTGTTTTTCTTTTGTGCTGTGCTTCTTTGTCTGTCGGCTTCTGTGGCTTGCTGACGAAGAAGCAGAGTCTGCGTTCTTGTACGATTTCTAATAATTATCGAGCAGAGCGCAAGCAGAGTGAGCACAACTAGAGAAAAGAGATACCAGCGAGAGGTTAAAAAAATACCGATCCCTCCTTTTTGGGAGTACCAGGCGGCGAGTATAAACGGAGTACCCGGTACAGGAATAGTTGTGGGATTCGATACAGAACCAGTGCCAGCTCTATTGCTATTTTTCTCTACTGGTTTCTCAGGGGTCTGCTGGGTTATAATATGCGCCGGGTTGGAAATTGTAATGGAATATTGGATCTTCTCTTTAGGTTGGTTATGGATCAGATAATGAACAACTTCATCCTGGTTAACTTCTGCAAAGATGCTTCCCATTCTTTTATTTTTATAGAAATATGGAAGGATAAGGAGGGTATGGTTTTCATCCCCATCCCTAATCATAAAAGTGGTGAGTCTATTTATTGACAGAGCTTTTTTGTGCAATCCCTGATTACTTCTCCCGCGCGCCGATCCAACATCTATAAGTGTGTTTCCGTTATGTTCCAGAAACAGTAAGCGGAGATAAAGAGGTGCATTGTTTAACGTCCTGTCAGACACTATTGCCTGAAATTTTTCCTCCATGCTGAGCAGACTCGAACGCAGCCCATATTCCATTGACATACCAAGCGAACGATTTGAAAAAAAGACACTAAAAGTTTGGTCTCTGGCAAGGTTAAGGAGATCATTTTCACGTTCGGAATGAAAATAGCTGAATGTAGATGCTCTTTTTTCAAGGTTAATCAGTAAGGCGTTATCCGAAGCTAAGCGTAGGCTTTGCTGGGACATGTAGCTTGATCCAATAAGCAGTAACAGATATATTAACAGAAAAGGACCTGCTATATATGGCAAAAACCGCTCTATCATCGTGTATGGACTCTCTGTGAGGATCGACTCAGCATCTGTAAAATCAATTCTTGAAAAAATCCGCATAATAGCTGAAAACAGATGGGTAATATTTTTTAACCATTCTGTTATAGGAGCCGTCGGATTTTGATTTTTTAAGGTATCGATTAAAGGCTTTAAGAAGTTGCGGTGAATCTTTTCTAAATCCAGCCCCCATGACCTGTGCGCTGGAAACAGGCCCAATGACTTTTAGTTGGCCTGGCCATTTTTGGAGTGCAATAAGAGCGTCCGGTGCATCGAGCAGAGTGGACTCAGCCTCACGGGCAAGAACTGCCGGTGCAAGCTCGTTGAGTTGAAGCTTGTCATTCGGCAGGATGATCTGTGCTTTCGTTTCAGCCATATGGTACAGAAAAGGATCGAGACAAGTGTTCTTCAATGCCAGAACAGTGTGGCCATTCAATGAATTCTTAACTGCAATAATATCTGATTCTATTGATCCGGATGGCTTGATTGGTTGTAGATTTGCATCGGCATGGGCAAGTAACCAGACTGAAGAGGGGAAGGTGGGCTCTGAAAAAATGATAACATTCCGACGCCAGGGAAGCATTGTCATTCCAGTTTCAATAATATCCCCCCTGATCTCTGTCTTTTCGAGAAGTATTGCTCCCTCTGCTCCCCGACGGGCGTGACGTCCGGTAAGGTCTCCAAAGATGGTGCCCCAGTCACTGGCAATATAGATGTACTCCACTCCAATTGAGGTGGCAAAACCTTTTATGAGCTCGATGCTTAGTCCATCACCGCTTCCGGTTACAAAATTCGCATAGGGGATTCCAAGATGGCGTAGGACGCCTGCCTTTTGTATCTCGGGGAGATCCTGGCTGTAGCTGACAGAAGAAAAACATAATAAGCTCAGGATGCTATAGAGGAAAAAGTGTGTTTGAAGAGAACGGAATAGGCCATTCCTAGTAGAAGGTTTATTGGCATATTTAACCGGAAAATGTTTTCTGGACATAATACCTCGCCTTGTAAGGAAACAAAATATCTGACAACCTTATTGATAATGTGTTGTTTTCCAATATTAATTGTATGTGAAAAACTAGGCTGTAGTCAAGGGAACAGTGAACAATAGGTTTTTAAAGATGATATAACAGAGGAAAAAAGATATGGAAAATTTCATTCGCTTTTGTTTGCTGGGAGTATTGCTATTCTTACTGCCATGTATTGGTGCCACTGAGTCGTGGCTCTATGAAAGCGGAGGCAGTTCTACCTTTGCAGCTGTGCTCTGCCATGGAAAAGGCGGTGATCCTGAATCCCATGTGGTTGATCCTTTACGGCCAGAACTTAACGAGCAATTAGGATTTCACACCGTGTCTCTGCGGATGCCGGGTGGTGTGAAAACGGTGTGGGACTATGACCAGGATTTTTTGGCAGCATCTCAAGAGATAAATCGTGCAGTCCTGTTTCTACAAGAAAAAGATGTACGCAGAATCGTACTGATTGCTCACAGTCTTGGATCCCGTATGGCCACTACCTACCTTGCATCTTCTCCTAGTCCGCTGGTACAATCTTTTATCGGGGTGGGCATTGGGCATGTTGAATAATGGCAATAGGCCTTTAACTGTCTCCAAAATCGATAGGATACAACTTCATCCGTTTAGAGGGCCTAAAGACTCTTCTATTCTTTATGGAATTATTTCTTGATAGACCAAAGGTTTTAAGGCTCGAAAAAAAATTGTGCTCTTCGATTTTGGTTTGTTCTAACATGGATTCCGAAAAGCCTAAGGGAGTGGCTTTTTGCGTCGGATTCAAGCTGGAGAAAACAACGTGTTCAGCCTGACCCCAGTTAATATAATCGCTTGAATCATTTCCTATCCAGAATATCTTTTCTTCTATTGCTGCTTGCGTTGCCCGAAAGTCTTGATACGTAAATAAAAAAACCTCCTGTTTACCGAATGTGAAATCCGATTAACAGGAGGTTATGAATGCAGGGATAATACCCTTATTAATTGCTTGCTCTATTCTGCAGCAGCTACCTGTGCTGGAGCTTTGTTTACATAGTTAAAGAATACTGGGAATGCCACGAAGAAAGCTACACAAATCAGATATTCAATACCTTTGATGTGTGTGTAGTAATCAACCAGAGTATGCAGAGGTTTTACCATTCCGATTGCGACCATATATTGTCCTGCGAGTTCACTTACTGACCAACCTACTGATGAAAGTGCGCTTGTAAGAGCTGCTCCAACCCAAAGACACATTACTGAACCGACTGCTAATATTATTCTTGATCCTGTTTTCGAAGTATTTTCTTTCATTGTCTTATCCGTATTAAATTTGAGTATTCTTTGAATTTTATTAGCCAACAACTGCGGTCAAGTACCCTTTAACTACATTCATAGGTCCCATGCTCATCATTGCACTGGCGATACAGGCAAAGCCCCAGATTCCAACGAGAGCAGCCATGGTCATTCCTGCGCCAAGAGCAAATGTAGAAGTTTCATATCCAGCTTCAACTTGAGTTCTAGTAGTTGTATTTGTGTTAGTTGTCATGGCGTTCTCCATATAGGGTTAATTGAACTTATTTTCTTAGTTTCTATGCCTCTTATCTAGCATCAACCGTGCCAAGTTTACTTTTTTTAGGGTTGTTTTTTTTGTACAGCAAGCATGATGCTGTATTTACAAGGAATTGTGTGATTGGAAAGTTAAAATGTCCTTGCCACACCTATGTTGTTATGAAATGAGGGGAGGAACGTTTATGTGGTATCGGAGTGAAAAAGTGTAGCTTGTCTCAACAGATATGTTGCAAGCTTTACGGATAGGTGTGGTAATGATGAAGAGGTACAGCAAACTTAGGAAAAAAGACTTTGAAAATCTTACAAGTTGATGGTATCTGAATTCCAACACTCAACAGTTTCTTATGTCTTGATATAGATGTGAGGCGTAAATACTAACCTGTACCGGGCCTATCTCTCTTATTGGAAAATATGTCCAATATAACTGTTTATATAGTCTTTTTGCTGCTTGGGACGCTGATTGTTTCTCTGCTGCATTACTATTTTTGGCGAAGGCTTGTGAAAGACACAGCTTTAAATGGGTTAATAAGAAGGCTTGGAACCTTTTCAATAATTCTGCTTGCCAGTTTATTTCCCATATCAATCGCAGCTTCGAGTTTACTTTCTTTCAGGCAGGCGTTCCCAATAGTTTGGCTTGCCTATCTTTGGCTGGGGAGCATGCTTGCCCTCTTTGTCCTTTTGGTTTTCAAAGACCTGCTTAGCTTTCAGTTGTATATCGTTTCCAAATTTACAAGCCTTTAAGGTGACAGGGCAGACATTGGGAGAAGAAAATTTATGTCTCGTTCCGTTGCTCTTGGTACATCACTATTTGTTTCTGGATTCTCTGTTATTGGCGTCAAAAACTATTACACCAGTGCCGTTGTTAAGAAACATACTGTTGCTCTTCCGGGACTACCTGTTGTATTCAATGGATTTAAAATAGTACAAATATCTGATCTCCATATAGGACAGATGATGACAGGGGCCAAGCTAAAAGAAATTGTTGCCCAGGTGAATAGTCTACGACCTGACCTGATTGCTATTACGGGTGACCTTGTCGATGGAAATACTGATAAACTTTTAGATGAAGTTGCAGGACTTAAAAATCTGAAAGCAAACTGGGTGTCTACTTTGTAACAGGCAACCATGAATATTACAGTGGTGCCGACAGCTGGATCGCTGAAATAAAAAATATGGGAATAAAAGTTCTTAGTAATGAAAATGTTCAGATTAAAAAAGGAGATGAGTGGTTCTATCTGGCTGGTATTACAGACTATGAAGGGGGAAAGTTTGGTGCGAAACATGCGGCTGATTTCCATAAAGCCCTTGGAGGTCTGGAGACAAACAAAAAGAAAATTCTCCTCGTTCACCAACCCATTGCAGTTATAGAAGCCACAGAATATAAAACTGATCTTGTCTTAGCAGGCCATACCCATGGCGGGCAGGTGTGGCCCTTCAACTACCTTGTCTACTTGCAACAACCTTATGTGAAGGGATTTCATCAACATGAGAACACAAAGCTATACATAAACCAGGGAACTGGATGCTGGGGACCACCTTTGAGAATGGATTCCTATAATGAAATTACTGAGATGACTTTAGTGTAGTAGGGGGGGCTCGTCATTTTGGTCAGTATAGAATAGGATCTTTCCCCTTCTCTGTTGTCCCGACAATTTTTTTGAAGAACCGAGCCAGCACACGGTGGAACAACCCTGACATTCGTGCTCTTTATGGTGAATATGCTGCTTTGATAAAAGCATATTTGGTAAGTTGGGCTGTGTTTCCAACTGATATTGATGTTCAATGTGCAGCTTAAACTCGGTGGTATTTTGTCTTGACTTAGGGGCCCCTTCGTCTTGACTCGGATGTTCAGAAAATCGAGCGAGGGGTTGGCAAACAATAAAATATTTTGTTAAAACATGAAAGATAGCTGCGGCATTCCATCTGATTGACAAAGAGGAACTGATGTTCATAAAAAAGATTATGGGAATTATCTCTCTAAGAATAAAAACAACAATTTTCAAATACTTATGGGCCGTTGAAGCCATAAATGGAATTGGCAATTTAACAAAGAAATGTGTCAATTATATACCTGAAATACAAAGTAATGTAATAATCTCAGGGTGGCTTTTCGATGTGAAGGAAGACAATAACATTAGAGAATTATCCATTGAGATTGCTGGGAAGGGTTATCATGCAATCTGTGGTCTGATACGAACCGACGTATCTTTTGAATTTAAGGAAAAAAAATATGGTAACAGCGGCTTTCGCTGTGTGATCCCCAAAGGGGAATTCCAAGTTGGGAGAGTGTATGACATCACCTTTCGAATAAGGACCGGACAGGAAAAGACAAAAACCATTAAAACTGCGATCAGTTTTGCAATCGATTGCGAAAAAGCCGAAATGTCAAGCTCTACATCCCATGAGCAGCTTCAGTATTCCCAGTATCTAGGAGAGGTATTGTCGCTCCAATATATTGCCGGAACAGGAATAGAAATTGGTGCCCTGCATGCCCCCCTATCCTTTGACAACAAAAAAGCAAAGGTCCTCTATGTTGACAGAATATCGCAACAGGATTTGTACCGTCAATATCCGGAATTCAAAAAGTATGATATTGTTGCACCCGATATAATTGATAGTGGTGATGAGTTGGCGACAATATCTGACAACTCATACGATTTTTGTATTTCCAATCATGTGCTGGAACATCTTGAGGATCCGCTCAAGGCGCTCTGCAACTGGATGAGAATACTTAAAACCCAAGGAATTTTATATCTCTCAATTCCCCTGCCTTATAATGTTGTCGATAAAAATAGAGTGCCCACCCCCATTTCTCATATTATTGATGATTTTGGCCTGATGACAGAAGATAGAGAAGAATATTTAAAGCTGCGCCATGGCCATTTTCTGGAATTTGCCAGGAGTACGAATCTAGGCGAATCAGCCAATGATGATTTTCTTAATGACAAAGCCAGGGGACTCATTGCCATGGATTACAGCATCCATTTCCATGTGTTTTCTGAAAACACTCTTCTACGGATGGTCGATTTTGTAGCAAAAATCAATCCCTTAAAGATTGTCGAATTTGTCAAAAATGAGCCAGAGGAATTCATCATTATTATAGAAAAACAGTAGCGGGATTACTGACAAGGCGGCATCCAAGCCAACCGATGAGGAACTCCTTGTCCTTGGTATCCTCTTAATATAATTTTTTTCAAGAAAAGCGAAAAATTAGGTATTTATACCTATGTGAATTTCCCCGAAACCATGTTTGAATGATTGGTGATTCATTGTAGAGGGGCGAGAATAAACAGGAATAGTCTCAGGGGGGGGCTCCACATAAACTGATTATTATTGCCATTGACTTGTTTTTTAACTGCTTCCGAGCCTCTGGTGGAGCGAATACATATTTGTAACTAAAAGTATTTCAGTGAATAAT
>CAZDJE010000099.1:0-13441 GCA_964505715.1 uncultured Desulfocapsa sp.
TAAAATCAACATCGCCAGAAAGAAGAGCTGCCACACGAGTTGGATCTTTTTTAATAGGGGTAAGAACAATCTCATCCACATTTCCGGGAGACTTGGTATCCCAGTACTCTGCAAAACGCTTATAAACAACTTTCACACCCTGCTCACGTTCTGCGACAACAAAAGGTCCAGTTCCGGACTCATGGCTAAAGGCAAAAGACTCGCCGGTTTTAACAATGGCGTCTTTAGGCTGACCAGATTCATCTGTTCCACTGTAGAACGCCTGATCCATTGCGAAAATATAAGTCGCCATATTCAGCAACAGCGCATATGGCTTGGCAGTTTTCAAATCAACAGTATAATCATCAACATAAACCGCTGCAGTAAAAGGTTCGAACAGTCCTTTAAAATCCTGACTTTTTTTCAGACGATCAAGGGTCCAGACAATATCCTTTGCAGTAAAAGGATTGCCACTATGGAACTTCACACCCTTACGCAGATGAAAGCGCATGGTATTCTCATCAATGCGTTCCCATTTTTCAGCAAGACGTGCTTCAAACTTCATATCCTGTGTCCAGCGGACAAGAGGATCAAAAACCATATGGGAATACTGGAGCATTCCGCCAGAAAGCTGTACGTGTGGATCAAGTGAAACCGGGTCGGCATCCATGGCCAGTTTCAGAGTTTTTGCTCCTGCTGTACTTGCTATAAGTAGCATCAGAAGCAGTGAAAGAACCTTCAGACATTTCATACTGTTCTCCTTTCCCTGAATCCAGGGATACTTTTAAAAAAGATAATTACTCTCATAAAACTGATTTTATTACACAAAATAAGGTGTTTTGTCACGAATTGATTCCGGAGAACCGCACAGTAGGATTGAACGGAACCATCAAATTTATTTATACAACAGAAGTGACCCAGCCTTTCACCACCCAGTTTCCCTGTCAAATCCCAAGTAACAGACGAGCGTTATGAGATGTTTTATTGATAACACGCTGAACAGGGAGTGCCCTCAGCTCGGCAAAAACAGTCACCGTTTCAATAAGGTTCTCCGGACTATTGCGCTCTCCATGGTGAGATGCGGGGGAAATATCGGGAGAATCGGTCTCCACCACCAGAGAGTCCAGAGGAAGTACCATGGCAACTGCACGAATCCGTGTGGCACGATCGTAAGTAATAGTACCGCAAACGCTTATCAGAAAACCAAGTTTTATATAGTGCTCAGCCTGTTGAAGACTGCCGCTAAAGGCATGAACAATGCCACCACCTGTAAATCCCACCCTGCGAAGAGTTGCCTGTACCTGGTCGTGAGCCTTACGTACATGTAGAAGAACAGGAAGAGAATATTTCTTTGCAATGGCCAGCTGTGCTTCAAAAAGTTCCTGCTGTGCTGCGCGATTCACATTTTTCGTATAGTAATCAAGACCGACCTCACCGATGGCGACCACTCTTCCGGAGGCAGCAACTCTATCGAGTTCTTTAAGGTCCTCTCTTCCATGATAAGCCAAATACATGGGGTGCAACCCTATGGCCGAAAAGAGATCCACCTCCGTCTCCGAAAGACTCAAAATCCTCTCCCAACCTGTGCGAGTAACTCCGGGAAGTACCTGCCCTCTCACTCCAGCCTGACGGGCACGATCAAGAACCTGCTGAAAATCATTTTGGAATACGGGAAGGTCAATGTGGCTATGGGTATCTATAATAACATCACCTCTTGTATCGAAACAGTGCAATCAATTGACTTCCTGCAGTTAATAATGGAACACACTCGCCACACACTGGATAGGCTCAATATCTTTTTATAAATATTCTCATATTTCTACAATTCTTTCAATACGGGAATCATCCAATTATCGCTTATCAATTTTAATGATGGAGAACAATCTTAATGTCCCCAAACACTGACAAATCTCCATAATAAGTGTATTCTTCAAGAAATTTTAATTTTGAATATTTTATCAACCTCAACGGAAAATCATTATGACACCGGAAGATATGCGCGAAAAGGCAATGGACCTTTTCAAAAAGAGATTCCACTGAAGTCAGGCAATTCTGGCCGTTGGCCTGGAAAAAATTGAGAAATACGATGAAAATGTAATTGCAGCAATTGGTCCATTTGGTGGAGGAATTGCAAGTACTGGTGCTGTCTGCGGAACACTAATCGGTGCCGTGGCGGCAATAGGGTCACTTCACAGCAGAGGAAACCTTGACCAGAAAGAGAACCCCAGAATGTGGGGAGTCAGCAAAAAACTTATCAAACATTTTGACACATTAACGGAACCGTACGGCGGAAGCAACTGCACTGATATCGCAAAAATCAGTTGGGCCGACCATGACGCTGTAAAAAACTATTACAGCAATCCCGAATCCACCAGAAAAAATTGCGTACAGCTCGTTGGAGATCTGGCCTTCTTTCTTGGCACAATCCTGGAAAAAGAAATGTCACGACTGGAAAAACAATGAGTGATATTCAGATCGTTCGCGCCGACATCACAGGCCTTAAAGTGGATTGTATCGTGAATGCCGCCAACAACTCACTCCTTGGCGGTGGTGGGGTTGACGGGGCCATTCATCTTGCTGCTGGCCCCGAATTACTTGCTGAATGTGAAACCATTGGCGGTTGCCCCACCGGACAAGCACGAATGACAAGGGGATACAAGCTACCGGCCCGCCATATAATTCACACCGTGGGACCCGTTTGGCAAGGAGGCAATTTTGGTGAAGCTGAACTGCTTGCTTCCTGCTACCGTGAGTGTTTGCGCCTTGCGCAGGATCACCAGATCAATTCCATCGCCTTTCCGGCTATCAGCTGCGGCATATATCACTATCCACCAAAAGAAGCCTGTGCAATCGCCATACGGGAAACTGAGCTCTTTCTCCTGACACAGAGCTTGTCCATACAGGTGATTTTTTCCTGTTTCAATAAGACCATTGAACACGAACTCAAACAAGGTATGCAATGCAACAGCCCCCCACCCAGCATTTAGCCGCCATTGACCTTGGCTCCAACAGTTTCCATATGGTTGTGGCCCGTATTGAAGATGGACATATTCATATTCTTGATAATTTAAAGGAAATGGTACGACTCGGTGCCGGACTCGATAACATGGGAAACTTATCAGAAGAATCCCGCATACGTGCTCTTGCCTGTCTTGAACGGTTTGGCGAACGGGTAAGTAGCTTTCCTGTACTGAGTGTGGCGGCCGTTGGTACAAAAACACTCCGTCAGGCAAAAAACGCTCGTCTCTTTTTACAAAATGCCTCCAAAGCTCTTGGCCATCCCATCTCCGTTATTGCAGGAAAGGAAGAAGCACGCCTTGTATATCTCGGAGTCTCCCACTCACTCGTTGCCGAAGACGGAAAGCGCTTTGTTATGGATATCGGTGGCGGCAGCACCGAACTGATCATTGGTGAAAACTTTGAACCTCTCCATTTACGCAGCCTTGATATGGGCTGTGTCAGTATGAGCCGTAAATGCTTCCCCGATGGCAAACTGAACAAGAAGTGCTGGAAGAATGCGGAGATTGCGGCCCATCTGCTACTGCGCCCCGTACGACGCTATTTCCAAAAAGTCGACTGGACCTCCGCCACGGGAGCGTCTGGAACCATCAAAACAGTGGGGAAAGTTGTAACTGAGCTGGGACTCAATTCCTACGAAATTACACTGGACAGTTTATACGCAATACGGGAAATAATGATCAAAGCCGAGCGACTCGACAATCTTGATCTTCCCGGACTCAAGAGTGAGCGCCAGGAAGTCTTTGCAGGAGGCCTTGCCATCCTAATTGCCACCTTCGAAGCTCTGAAAATCAAGTCCATGCACGTCTCAGACGGTGCCCTGCGAGAAGGTCTGCTTTACGAGCGTCTTGGCCGTATCCAGAGTGAAGACACCAGACTCAAGACGGTAACAAGCGTACAGCATAGATTCCAGATCAGCCAGAAACATGCACGACGAGTAAGCTTAACAGCACACCGTCTCCTGAGTGGTTGTGAAGATGTGTGGAACCTGCACCTCGAAGATGCCGAACTACTACACTGGGCATGTAGCTTACATGAAATTGGTCTTGCGGTGGCCCTTAGTGGTTACCAGAAACATGGCGCCTACCTACTGACCCATGCGGATATGCCAGGATTTTCTTTTGAAGAACAGGCGGGTATGAGCGTTTTGGTTCGCTGCCAACGTAAAAAAATATCGAAGAAACTCTTTAAGGAGCTGGCTCCCGAAAATCAGCTAACAGCATTACGACTGGTGGTTCTGCTTCGCCTCTCCACTCTGCTACATCGATCCAGAAAAGAGGAAACAGCAGTTATTGAACAGACAACTGCAACTGAAAACAGCCTGACACTTCAATTCGTAAAGGATGAATTAACCAAGCACCCTCTGCAGCTTGCAAGCCTTGAGCAGGAAGCTGACTACCTGAGGAGTGTGGACTTTAAGCTTCATTTTTCGTAACTACTCAACAGCACTCCAACTTCGTCCATTTTAGCCTCTTCGAATAGCATGAGTATGCTCCGAGCCCAAAATAAACGATTTAAAAGCACGGAGTCTACGCTTACCTGGAGTCTACGCTTACCTGGAGTCTACGCTTACCTGGAGTCTACGCTTACCCGGAGTCTACGCTTACCTGCTCAACAGTTATCCCCCAAGAGTACTTCCTTCGGGGCGCGTTCAGAATGAAGGGTAATTAGTTGCATCACTGAATAGTTATCACTTTTCTTCATGAAAAGAACTGGACAAGACGACTTATAATGTTACCGGGCAACTCAAATATCTGTGTTGCCACTCCCTGCCGCTTCCCTCCTCCCACAGTTCCTATCTTAAAATCAGAATAGAACTTCTTTCCACATGAAGGACAAACCATAACTATCCCTCCAACATTTTTAGGAAAACGCAGTTGTTGTCCGCATTTTGGACATTTCTTTTTAATAGAGTCAGACATAACAGCTAGAATTGTACAACATATCCGGAAAAACTCATCAGTTATCCTACTTGGGTTCACACGCCACATTACCAAACAAAACCTCACGGAACAACGTGACACATCTCTAGTTTCTTAAAAAGAGGCATCCATATACATTGGTGCTACCCTAGGGCACTTTCTTCTAAGCCTTTCCCCTTAACATAGTTCTCAACTTAAACAATCTCACGAATTGATACCAGCCGTTCTTTTTGCTCAGCGGGTAAGGTATCAAAACATTCGTTCAGGTGAGGGAGTAAACTTTTGGGGACACGGTCCATTAACCATGATATCCTGTCTATAAGCTTCATTGGCATTCTCCTTGGTTTTGCTTTTGGTAGTACAAAACAATGCCACAAAATGCCGTAACATCCACAATTTCAAGCTGTTAACTTAGGAACCCAGTCTTTTAATTTTGCAAGAGGCCCCTATGACAACCTATAGCATACTTATTATTGCACCGCTGGGTTTCTCGGCTATGACGCTTTTTCGCAGCATCACTATTCGAAATTTAATAACTATTGCTGCCGTTTTGGGTTTAAGTGCTTTGAGTGTAAAAAATATTTTGTTTTCAAATACTCAGGTTGTGGAGATATTTCCACATGCCGTGCATAACCTCTTTATAGTTATCGACACCGTTATTCTTCTTTACTTTCTCTTGCAGGGCATAATCACTAAAAATGCACTTGTAAAACTGTTAGCAATTTTCCAAATAGCTCTTTACGCTATCGTTGTCTCCCTCTCTCCGACGCTCATATCCAATGATATTCTAGTTGATGATACATCTTCGGTTATGTATCTCGTTATCAACATAATCGGCGGGATAATCATCGTTTACGCTCTGAAATATATAGAGAGCGAAGAATTTAGCAGGTTTAAGAAAAACGCCTTTATCGCAATGCTCTTTTTCTTTTTGTCTGTAATGAACTTTATCGTCTCCACCAACAACATAGAGATATTCTTTTTACTTTTTGAACTCACGACCCTTTGTTCTTATCTGTTGATAGGCTATCGCAACGATGAACTCTCCGTTCAAAATGCACAAAAGGCGCTTTGGATGAATCAGATAGGTGGAGTGGCTATTTTAGTAGCTCTTATTTTTTCAATAATCCAGTATGACACCATCTATTTTGACATATTGATAAAAAACATAGATAAAGTGTATCTCCTTCCGATAGTTCTTCTAGCCGTTGCGGCATTTGTAAAGGGTGCGAGTATTCCGTTTGATAAGTGGCTCTTAGGCGCGATGGTTGCCCCGACGCCAGTGAGTGCGATACTGCACAGTGCGACAATGGTTAAAATAGCTCCGTACCTGATGTTAAAACTCTCACCTGCGATGAGCGATTTTGTCTCACTTACCATTACTCTTATCGGGACATTTGTATTTTTTGCAGCGTCTCTTCTTGCACTTGGCAAAGATTTTTTCAAAGAGATACTCGGTTATTCTACCATCGCAATGTTAGCCCTCATGATGGCTTTGGCAGCTATAGGAACACCCGAAGCGATAACCGCATGTTTAGTCTTTATACTGTTTCATGCCCTCTCAAAAGCACTTCTGTTTTTACAGGCAGGCATTTTAGAAAAAAGTTTTCATCTGAAATATGTCAATGATATAAACGGCCTGGTGAATCGCTCTCCTCTAATTGTTTTTTTCATAATAATAGGGTTTGCATCCCTCACCCTTCCGCCGTTTGGAGCTTTTATAGCAAAGTTTATGGCGATAGAGTCCATTGCAGGTGAGATTGCAAACAATCCTCTTTATGTATTTGCTCTAATATTTGTAGCACTGGGAAGTGTCTTCTTGACACTTCTGTATTTTAAAGTCGTTACAAAGCTCTTTGCAAAAGACGTAGATGTTACATCTCGCCATGTGGAAATATCGAAGTTTTACACGATTCCTTCATTTTTACTTTTCATACTTCTCATCATAGGGATTTATATAAGTTTTGAAAAAGAGTTACTGAGTTTTATGGAGATAGTAGTACCTCTGCTTCTCATTGCAGTTGTCCCCGTTTTGTTTGCTACACTATTCTTTAAAAAAGCACATCGGGTCAAAGAGTACAACTGCGGTGAAAAAGATGAGATAGTTCTTAATATGTACTATTTCCACATGCCAAAAACAGTTCATAAATATATTATAAATATCTCAATAATCGGCATGTCGCTATTAATTGTAGGAGTGTTGTTGTGATAGAAATAGTACTCATACTCTTTGCTCCTGTCATAGGCGGTTTTATGTATGGCTTTGAAAGAGTTGTTCGTGCCAGAATGCAGAACCGTCAAGGTCCTCCGCTATTACAACCGTTTTATGACATGTACAAACTACTTAACAAACAGGCTTTTATTGTAAATCCCTATCACACTATTTTGGGGATAATGCACTTTGTCACCTTGTGGGTGGTAGTTGCTTTTATCATCTTAGGACAGAACTTTCTTTATGTGATATTTTTGCATCTGCTCTCAACTATCTTTATAATCCTTGCGGGTTTTAGCGTAAAATCTATCTACTCACACATCGGCTCAAACAGAGAACTTTTAGCCGCTATTGCCTATGAGCCGATTTTGATAATGCTGGCAGTCGGATTCTTTCTGATAAATGAGACTTTTAGTATATCTGCCATAAGAGAAAACTCTCCATCTATCATTGCGCTTTTTTTACTTTTCTTGGCATATCTTATGGTTATCCCGATAAAGTTAAAAAAATCTCCATTTGATGCGAGTGAAGCACATCAAGAGATTGTCGGTGGAGTTGAGATAGAGTTTAGCGGTCTGTTCTTTGAGTTTATTTATATGGCAAAATGGCTTGAGTATGTTTTTGTCTATGCTCTGTTAATGCTCTTTATGGGGAGCAATACAGTGCTTGGACTAGCGTTGGCACTTTTCATTTTCTTTGTGATCAATTTGGTAGATAACTCAACCGCAAGGATAAAAATGACACATCTGATAAAGATAGTTCTATCAGTTGGTTTAACGCTGGGAGTGGTAAATCTCATAGGACTTAGCTATGTTTAAAAAATATAGAAAAAAATCCCCTTGGATACTTCATTACAACGCAGGAAGCTGCAACGGTTGCGACATAGAGATACTCGCCTGCCTCTCCCCCAAATATGATTTGGAGCGCTTTGGAGTGATCAACACGGGCAATCCGAAACAATCCGATATTTTTTTAGTGACGGGTCCAGTTACACTGAGATGCAGGGAAAGACTGATCGAGCTATATACCCAAATGCCTGAGCCAAAAGTCGTTATAGCAGTCGGAAGCTGTACGAGTACGGGAGGTGTTTTTCGTGATATGTACAATGTTGAAAATGGGTTAGACAGATACCTTCCTGTTGATGTCTATATTCCCGGTTGTGCTGCTTCGCCTGAGCTTATCATAGACGGAGTTGTTAAATCTTTGGAAATATTAGAGCAAAAAACAAAAGAGATGGAAAAACCGTTTCAGCTTTTTAGAGAGGCCAGCCTAGATGACGGAGTTGTGAATAGACGTAACAGCGCACTCAAAGTAGGGGAAGATGATGCAAAAGATTAAAATCTCACTTGAAACTGTAAGAGATGAGATCAAAAGTTTTTACGATTATAAAACATGGCACTTTTTGACTCTCAACGGAGTGGCACTTGAAGATAATAAACTCGAAGTTCAGTGGATATTTTCTAAGTATGAGGCGATGAATGAGGTCAAAGTCTATTTTTGTGTAATTGAGTATACGGACCTCATCCCATCTTTAGAAGATATTATCCCATCGGCAATTATCTCTCAAAGAGAACTTGTGGATATGTTCGGTGTGCAGGTCGAGGGAAGCGAGAAGGGCTTGTATCTTGATGAAGATTCGCGACAGAGTCCGCTAAGCGGGTGTTCAACATGAAAAAGACAATCACTATTCCACTCGGTTCACAACATATCTCTCTGCTAGAACCTGTACGGTTTAAATTTGAGTGTGAAAACGAGAAGATAGTGGGCGTTGGTAGCGATGTAGGTTTTGTGCACCGCGGAGTGGAACTGGCATGTACTACGAAGTTTAAGTTTAATTCCATTGGTTACGTAGTTGCGAGAGTCTGTGGGCTTTGTGCTATTACACATTCGCTCTCTTATACGGTAGCTATAGAAAAACTTTTAGGCGGTGAGATTAGTCAAAAAGCAAAATACCTTCGTATGTTACTCCTAGAGTTAGATAGAATCCATTCCCATATGTTATGTCTCTCGCACACTTGTGAAACGGCAGGCTTTGAAGCAATGTTTATGCGTATCATGGGTGACAGAGAAGCGATTATGGAGATCCAAGAACTGTTAACTGGTAATCGCGTACAGTTTGATTATATCAGCATCGGCGGAGTCAATCGAGACTTGGATATTGCCCTAGTTAAAACCATCACAGACAAGCTCAAAGAGTTTAAGCAAAAAGTACTTGGTTATATAGATGAATTTACAAATAACTGGAGTCTCTCTTTAAAGTTTAAAGGCATCGGATCATTAAGTCTTGATGATGCTTACAGGTTTAATGCCATAGGTCCAATGGCTCGTGCATCAGGGCTACATATTGACGTACGAAAAGAGATAGACTACTTGCCGTACGATGATGTTGGTTATAAGATGCAGACTCACAGTGGTGGAGATATCCATGCGAGAAATATCATAAGGTTAAACGAGCTACTGAACTCCACCGAGATATGTAACAACATTATAAACGGATTACCTGAAGGGGAGATAGTTACAAAGCTCAAAGGTAAACCAAGCGGTGAAGCAATTGTGCGGTTTGAAGCACCAAGAGGCGAGTTGATGTACTACGTCAAGGGTAACGGCACTGCAATGCTAGAGCGTGTCCGAATAAAAACACCGACATTCTCTTCCATCCCTGCTTTTTCAGATATATTTTTAGGAGAGGATTATGCAGATGCACCTGCAATTTTGGCATCTTTTGATCCTTGCCTCTCATGCACGGCTAAATAGGATTTAGAGATGTGGACTTCATTTCTTAAAGCTTTTACAAATCTTTTTAAAACGCCTCAAACGATAGACTATCCTCTTACGCCGATAGCAAAAGACAAAAAATATAGAGGGTTGATAGAGCACGGTGAAGAGTCGTGTCTCTACTGCCTAAAGTGTGAAAGAGTTTGTCCTCCGGGTGCTATACTGTTTGTACCGACAGCAAATCCTTCCGAGAATAAAAAGAACAAAAAAGGATTAGAATTCCATTACAATCCATATCTTTGTATCTATTGCTCTGAGTGCGCAAGAGCTTGTCCCAAGCCTGGGGAAGCTCTGTGGCAAAGCAATACAAAACCACCTGTCGCAACAAAAGAGGGTCGGGTTAACGAGGCTTGGTTTGAGCTGGAGAAAATTAAAAAGGGAAAAAAAGATGTGGTGGGTATTGGAAGATAGACCACGGTTAAAAATTTTTACTGCAAATTTTTCTTCCTAGGTCTCCCTGATTTACCTCGACTTACAGGACGACCAAGCACTTCACTGATTTCCTGCTCAAATCACTTGTTACCAAAACCAAAAGTGCCATTGACTGATTTTTGGATTTTGCAGATTTTCTACAGCTCCGCCAGTTTGCCGCAATTTTAAATAGATCATGCTGTTTTTCCGGAGAATATATTGCCCTAGTTCGGGGTAATTCTGGAGTTATGAGTAAAAGTAAACCGTTGATGACAAAACAACAGAGTACAGCCAACAACGGGATTTGTCCTTACAATCAAGGCAACACCCCACGCTGTCTGAATGGCTGATACAGTGGATCGCCGACAAGTACCATCTTCCAGGAAACAAAAGGCAAACTGAGAGAGTAGGCCTCAACCAGTGTAAAATCCCCATCCAGCAACAGGCCAAAAAAGATCTGCGGAAAGGGAAATGCCTGCACATATGGCTCACCAACCGGACCGATGGTTGCCGCCACCCCATCTTCAAGCAGACGTTTACACCACACCTGACTCCCCTCTTTTTTCAGTGTCGTGCATTCAGCGCTGGCTATATGGTAGGCAACCGCTCCCCGCTGCCAGTCAAAAGCATCCTGATACTTTGCCAAACTATACCAACCGCAATAAAGAGCTGCATCCGGCGCCTCTCCCTGCTGAAACAACGTGCCCACCTCATTCAAAACCACAGGAAAGACCTTCTCCGTCACTTCTGCTGCCAGATGAATCGCATTATCGTACAGGCCGTAACCTGCCAGATTCGTATCATCTTCCGGTTTGGGCCAGCGGGCATCGAAATAGGCCGTACCAGTAAGCCCCTCTTTTTCTATAGCCAGACTGTCATCGATAATCCGTTTTACCGTGGTAATATCCGGCCCATCCAGACGGGCAACCATTAAAACTTGCCCCTTCTCATATTTGACTTTCTGCTCCTGAAATTTCAGGAACCAAGGATTAGGAATCCAGTCCGCAACGGGCGGATTCTCAATTTTAACCACACTGAGTTCAGAATCCACCGATGCCATGGGGTCGCTTCGACGCTGGCTGGCATGGCTCTGTTTCTGTTCCAGATCACCCGATGGTGGAACCCGACCATTTATACGCAGGGGAATTCCGTAGAACAGTAGCAGACAACTGACACCCTGCTTATCTTCCAAAAATTCACGAACCGGTTCGGCAATTTCATCATCGTAAAAATATCTTTCAATCCCTTCACTCACTGCGGTCTGAATAACAAGAAGGTTCGCCGCGGGGATCTTCCGCTGCTCCATATAATATTTTGCAAGAGCCACCCCATTCCTCTCCTGGCCATTGGCAATAACCACAATTTCTTCGGGATCAAGAGCATGGGAACACAGAGGCCAGAAAAGACCGCTCAGCAGAAGACAGAATGTAACCAGACGCAGAGAGTTTTTCAGAGAATTAAATATCATAGTTTCAAGGTTTTTTTTCAAATTTGCAACTATCAAAAACTTTGCAAAAAAAATTCCGTACTTCCGGATGCTTTCGGAAATCAAAATAGTACCCTTCGACTTATTTGTAGCAGATTGCATAGCGCAACTCCATAAATAATTCTGATTACGTACAATACTCAGCCAACGTCACATGTTTGAGGCGTAATACTCTGATAAAATATAAGAATTACAAATGACCAGATGTGTCATCCCCGCGGAGGTGGGGATCCAGTTTCGTGCCATCTCTCTAGATTCCCGCCTCCGCGGGAATGACAGAAAAAAATGGCTGAGCTTTGTACGTAATTAGATAAATAATTACACCATATCCCTTGACCACGCCCCCACAATGTGTCACAATGTGGTACACTGGAAATCGTTATGTAAGTTCACGTTAAAAACCGAATAGCAAACCCATCCGAGAGGCGTTTATCAATGAGAATCATCTTAATTTCAGCACTATGTTGTCTTACACTTACCGCAATGGCCCTATCAGCGTCCGCCACCCCCAAAAAGAGGTATGACGCCAAAACAGAAAGTTGCAGGATATTGGACAGTGGACCTCTTGAATGGGAAAGCTTACCATGGGGCCTGGGAGGGAAAGGGTTCAAGCAGGTGTGCAAAAGTTGCCACACACGTGATAATGACAAAGGAGCCAGGTATCTCTGGGAAGAATCCAAGTCGTCTAAAGGCTGGAATCGAATATTCACCTCGATGCGGGCCGAATGTGCACAGGATGGCTCCTGGGCATCACTTTCAGATGAGCAGCTGCTTATGGTCAACGACTATCTGTATCGCTGGTCGTCAACCAGCCTTAGTCGCAACGATAGCGCCTGACGCTAATTAGCTTGCCTCCAGGTCGGAGGTTATAAAAATTCTCCAGAATCAGCATGTCCCTGTTGCTTTGAAGGGCTATCTGTTCTAAAGCACTCCACGATCAAAATAACTATTTCTTTGACTTCAGTTTTTTGGTAGAAGTACTGTAACATTTTAATATCTTAGGTGTCGTACATCCTGCATTGTGACACAATTCCAATATTTCCATAAAAGTAGTTTCCAGAGCGGAGGAAAGAGAGTGCAAAAGCTAAAATCTTTTACAGGGGCACGAACCGTCCTCTTGGCAGTAGTGAGTCTATTTGCAGCAAGCCTGTTGCTTTCTGCATGCGGTAAGGAAGAGGTGGTGGAAGAGATCGAGGTTGTGCGGCCGGTCAAGATAATGACCGTTCAGTCAGGTCAGATAACCTCCAACATCAGTCTTCCCGGTAAGGTTCGGGCAGCAAAACGTTCCGAACTCTCATTTAAAGTTTCCGGCCCTCTGGTTTCCCTTCCCATAGAAGAAGGCCAGGAAGTTAAAAAAGGTGACCTGATTGCCCAGATCCAGAAACGGGACTTCCAGACATCGCTCGATGAAGCAAAAGCCAGAAACCTTGAAGCTGAAAAACAGTTCCGCCGCTACAAGGAACTTTATGCCAAAAAGCAGGTATCAAGAGCCGACTACGACACTTACCGTGCCGCACGGGATGTCGCTAGGGCGCAACTTGAAGACGCCAGTAACAAACTGCTGGATACATCTTTAAAAGCCCCCTTTGACGGTGTTATCTCCAAGCGTTTTGTAGAAAATTTCCAGAAAGTACAGGC
>CAZDJE010000100.1:0-13309 GCA_964505715.1 uncultured Desulfocapsa sp.
AGTTAATTTTTGCAAATGATCCGATGAGGCGAAAAGTATGTTGACACCTACCGGTCTCCCCAGAATTCATAGAGGTTTTTTCCACGTTTATTGGTTAAACGACAACCCATTTCAAGGCGATAGGGCTGCATCAGATCAAGCGGACGCAGGATTCCATACAGACCTGAAAGAATCCGTAAATGATCCTGCATATAATTTATCTCTTCAGGACCATACTCATCCACTCCTATTTTTGAATAGACATCTCCTTTAAAAACAGAGATCGCAGGTCTGGCATTTTCAACGCTAAAAGGTACCGTAAAAGCATGAATCCGCTGTTCTGTTTGCAGCGCCAGCTTTTCGCTCATCTTCATTAATTTTCCAAGTTCTGCAATGGAAAACTTTTGCAACTCCTCTATCAGCAGTTCACTTTCTTGAAGCAGAGACGGATCCGTCTCCTTCTCTCCAAAGGAGTCATCGAATTCCTGCGTTTTGGACGGGGAAATTATCATTAACATAGTCAATTGTAAGCAAATATATTGGTAGGCTTTAGGATTTAATTTTCTAACAAAGATTGGGACATAATGGTTTCAAAATACTTTAATCAAACTGAGTTCGCTCAAGCTCCACCTCGGCACGAGCGGCCTTAGCACGAACCAGAGGCGCTAGCGTCAACCCCTGCACCAGAACAGAAAAAACCACGACAATATAAGTAACAGTTACCAGGGTATTTCGGATATCACCGTCAGGCAGTGAGAGAGCTAAGGCAACAGAGATACCACCACGCAACCCTCCCCAAGTAAGTATGGAAACAACTCCTGGAGAAAAACTTCTAAAACGTCGCATAATCGCTATGGGAAGGCCAACACTGACCAAGCGTGCAAGCAGTACCAGCGGAATAGCAAGTAGTCCGGCTACAATGTAACTCTTATCAAATGAGAGCACCACCACCTCAAGCCCGATAAGAACAAAGAGTACCGCATTTAAGATTTCGTCGGTAAGCTCCCAGAAAGTATCAAGATGGTCACGTGTCTGTTGTGACATGGCAAGCCTGCGACCATGGTTTCCAATAAGCAATCCTGCCACAACAATAGCAATAGGTGCCGACAGGTGCAATGCTTCTGCCAGAGAATAGCCGCCCGTTGTCATAGCAAGAGTGATAAGGATTTCAACAGAATAGTTATCAACTTTTCTTAGCATCCAGAAAGCAATTCCTCCCAGTAGCAATCCATAGAGAACACCACCGCCCACCTCCATGGCAAAAAGTTGCAGAACGGACTCAACGGTCACTGTTTTGGTTCCCGTTGCAACTTCTGCTATCACCAGAAAAACAACAACGGCAATACCATCGTTAAAGAGAGACTCACCGGCGATCTTTGTTTCAAGACTCTTGGAAGCACCGGCTGTTTTCAAAATTCCAAGCACGGCTATTGGATCAGTAGGTGAAATAAGGGCACCAAAAAGAAGACAATAGACCATGGAAATATCAAGCCCAAGCCACTGGGTGAGAAACCAGGTACCACCGCCAATCATAAATGTAGCCCCCACAACACTTGCGGTGGCAAGAGTAGCTATCACTGCCCGCTGTTTTGCCAGATCTTCAAGATTGATATGAAGTGCCCCTGCAAAAAGCAGAAAACTCAGCATCCCATGCAGCAGAGTATCATTAAAATCAATGGAGGAGAGCAGCCACTGAACGTTTTGTTCAACACCTGGAATTCCGAACCGCCCTACAGCCAGCAGTCCTAGAGACATACAGAGGGCAATTGTCATAAGGCCAATTGCCGTCGGCATATGCAAAAAACGATAATTAAGCCAGCTGAAGACTGCAGCAAGACTTATCAACACAGCTATAATATGAAACAAATCCATTACTTTAACTTTTCCCCTTAAAAATTGAGGCAGAAAAAACCATTATCGCCTGACATAAAGCCAAAACCTTAGGCTTTCATAATATAGGATTCCTATGAAACTTTCCTCTCTTCTATACCCATGCAAGCAGCACCGTTAAAGTCAGCAAACTGCAGAGCGTTGATAAAATCAATGCGGAGAAAACAAAATCTGGCATCAAATCATGCTCGACTGCAATAAGCCATGTCAACACAGCTGCAGGCATACCGGCCTGTAAAACAGCGGTGCTTCTCTCCACACCACTGATGCCAAAGAACAGTGCTAAAGCCAATGCCAAAAAAGGTACAAACGCAAGACGCAGCACAGTAATCAGCACCACATCCAGATCCATCTTAATCTCTGTCGATCCTGCCATTGAAAGCCCCATAGCAATGAGCATAACCGGAATCATTGCTCCCGAGAGCAGCTCCATAATGCGCAACACCATCAGGGGAATTTCAGTATCACTCATGGGAAAGAAGAGTGCAGGCAGCAAAATAAGAATAGCAGGAGTCTTGAGTACAGAAACGATAGCGGAATAACCGTTACCACTAATCCAGGAAGCTGCACCAACGCCAATAATAAAGGCGGTCATATTGATAGCTACAAAATAGAGCGTAGCCGTAACAACGGCCGACTCTCCCAAGTGAAAAATAATGATTGGAACACCAAAATTCCCCACATTGCCAAAGGAGGCAATCAAAGCAAAGGCCGCTGCTTTTTTCTTTGAGCGTTTCAGCAGACGAGCAATCGCATAGGCTGTAAATGCCCCAACACTATGGACAACGACAATATACAGCAGCAGCTTGCCGGTGTGATCCAGGATGATTTCAGCGCTGCTGATATGGTGGAAGACAAAGGCGGGTACAAAAATATAGTAGGCAATGCGGGAAAGAGTACGAATTTCCAGATGAAGCCTAGGACCAAGCAGATACCCGATTGCCACCAGACCGAAGACCGGAGTCAGCACATTAATAAAAATAGATATAATATCAGTAGACATGGGAAAAGAAGCTCTTTAGTAGAGTGACAGCCGGCGCTTACCAACCAGCATAATCAGGAACCGCCAATCAACTGCTGAGTCTGAGTTGCTATTTCAAATTCTTCATCCGTTGGAAGTACTAAAATTGTACAGGGGCTCTCTTCTTTTTGAATTTCCATAATTCCATCTGTCTGCTGATCATTCTTCTCAGAATCAAGACTGAGACCAAGCGGCCCTAGCCCCCGAAGGGATCTAGCCCTTGCCTTGCTGTCATTTTCACCAATACCGCCCGTGAATACAAGGCAGTCAGCACCACCAAGTACTGCCAGATAGGCTCCAATATATTTTTTGATCCGGTAACAGAAAATTTCAAAGGCCAGCAAGGCTCTGCTGTCACCTGCCGCTGCAAGCTTGCCAATGGAACGCATATCATTATTTCCGCAGATACCTTTGAGGCCACTTTCTTTATTGAGAAGTGTATCAAGCTGCGCTATATCCATTCCGCACTCCCGGGAGAGATAAAAAAGAATAGCGGGATCAATATCACCACTGCGGGTCCCCATAACAAGCCCCTCAAGAGGAGTAAACCCCATGGAGGTGTCCACACACCTGCCACGATCAATAGCTGTAGCGCTTGCACCATTCCCCAAATGAAGAGTTATAATTTTCAATTCACCATACGGACGTCCAAGATATTCTGCCGCCTTCCTGGAAACGTACGCATGAGATGTACCATGAAACCCGTATCGCCTGACTCTATTCTTTTCATACAGTGTATAGGGTAAAGCATACAAATATGCATGCTCAGGGATCGATTGATGAAAAGCGGTATCAAAAACAGCAACCTGGGGAACAGCCGGAACCTTCTCCATAAGCACTTCAATCCCTGTGATATTTGCAGGGTTATGGAGTGGTGCAAGTGGAACAAGCTCCTTAATCGTTTGAATCACCTTCTCTGTAATAAGAACAGGTTTATGAAAATTCTCCCCGCCATGCACAACGCGATGGCCAACTCCCGCAAGTTCAGCCACATCCGTGAGGATTTTTTTCTCCTGAAACAGTGTTATCATCAGATGTATGGCAATTCTATGATCGGGGATGGCCTGTTTGATCTCAACCTTCTGCTCTCCGGCAGTATCAAAATATCGTAACGAAACATGCCCCATCACCTCCCCTATCTGCTCAATTACTCCAGAAGCGAGTACGGCAAGGTCACCCATATGGTAAATTTGAAATTTCAGGGAGGAACTCCCTGAATTCATAATTAGAATTTTCATATTTCACCAACTCTTTCCAGAGAATTCACAGATAAAACAGCATAGAGTAACTATTAGCAATAGTTCCTGACAGTATCAATTTATGATGAATAAAGTCAAGAGGAGAAGGAGTTAAAACCGTGGAGGGAGTACTCTTCTATTGTGGAGAAAAAGAGGAGGTGTATTCAAAGAATAACACAGCAAAAATCAGGGAAGCCGAGCACTCTTTATTCAGCCATCTGAATCGCATCCGCAACCTGCAGTGCCTGACGGGTAGCCGTAACATTATGAACGCGAACGATGTCCACCTTTGCCCTGGAGACAAGTGCTGAGATTACGGCTGTTGCCAGGTCACGCTCTTCCACTGCAAGTCCAGTAATATCTTCAATAAATCTTTTCCGGGAATGGCCAAGGAGCAGAGGACAGCCAAGAGTGTGAAAATCTGCAAGATGTTTAAGAATGGAAAGATTATGGGCAAGGGTTTTTCCAAATCCTATGCCTGGATCGATACTGATACGAGAAAGGTCGATCTTTCTTTCTGCAAGCCAGGCAAGTCTTTCCCGAAAAAAACCCAGGATATCAGTGACCACATTTTCATACTGCGGTTGTACCTGCATATCTCCAGGAGTACCCTGCATATGCATAATAATTACCGGAACGGATGTTTCCTGCACCAGTGTCACCATTTCAGCATCCTTACGCAGTGCAGAGATATCATTAATAATATCAGCACCGGCCTCAAGAGCCTGGCGGGCAACTTCTGCCTTTGTTGTATCAATGGAAATAGGAATCGTGTATTTGGAACGAATATAACGAATGGCAGGAATGACGCGTTCTAGCTCTTCTTCTACAGTGACCGGCTCAGCAAAGGGACGGGTTGACTCTCCCCCCACATCAATAATATCAGCACCGGAAACGACAAGGGCCTCTACCTGAGAACAGGCAGAGGCCACTGAATCAAACTGACCACCATCGGAAAATGAATCGGGCGTCACATTTAAGATACCCATAATTTTCGGAAGGGTCATATTTATTCCTTAGGTTTTTCCTCGGGTGCTGCAGGAGTCTCCTCAGCTTCTTCAACTTCTGACACAGCTTCTGGTTCCGTTGCTGCTTCAGATGCATCCTGCTCTTCTGCTTCCTGAGAGACCTCTGTAGATTCTTCTTCAACAACAGGCTTAACAGCTTTTTTGGGAGCTGCTTTTTGAGGCTTTTTCTTAGGCTCAGGATTTTTTTCGGTACGTTCAAACTGACCAGGACGAAGCTCATCGAGTATATCCTCGATATCTTCAAGCATAATGGTTTCCTTCTCGAGCAACTCTTCTGCCACCCGCTTCAGGATATCCATATTCTCAGCAAGCATTTCCGTTACTCTACGGTTTGCCTCCTTAATTATAGTCTCCACTTCATGGTCAATCTTTCGTGCGGTGTCCTCACTAAAATCACGCTGCTGACCAATGTCCCGACCAAGAAAAATCTGCTCATCCTTCTTCCCATAAGAAAGAGGGCCGAGTTCCTCACTCATTCCCCATTCACAGACCATCTTACGGGCCATTTCGGAGGCGCGTTCAATATCATTGCCAGCACCCGTGGTGATCTCATCAAAGATAAGCTTTTCCGCCACACGACCACCAAAAAGTATACAGAGGGTCTTCTCAAGAAACTTCTTAGAATGAGTATAGCGCTCATCGGTGGGAAGCTGCATGGTCACACCAAGCGCCCGTCCACGAGGAATAATAGAGACCTTGTGAATGGGATCAGTGTCCGGAAGCAGCCGTGCAATTACTGCATGTCCTGCCTCGTGATAGGCAGTAATTTCTTTTTCACTATCTGTGATTATCATGGATCGGCGTTCTGCACCCATCATGATCTTATCCTTAGCTTTGTCTATCATCTCCGGATTGATCTTCTTAGCACCGGAGCGGGCAGCCATAAGTGCCGCCTCATTGACAAGATTTTCAAGATCGGCACCGGAAAAACCTGGCGTGCCACGAGCCACGATCTCCATATCCACTGAAGCTTCCATCTTGGTTTTGTTCGCATATATCTCAAGAATTTTCTGGCGTCCCAACACATCGGGAACGGGAACAATAACCTGACGATCAAAACGACCGGGACGAAGAAGAGCAGGATCAAGGACATCGGGCCTATTCGTTGCAGCAACGATAATAACACCCTCATTTTCCTCAAAACCATCCATCTCAACGAGCAGCTGATTCAGAGTCTGCTCACGTTCATCGTGACCGCCCCCCAAGCCGGCACCACGATGACGACCAACAGCATCGATCTCATCTATAAATATAATGCAAGGTGCATTTTTCTTGCCCTGGCCAAAAAGATCCCGCACTCGGGAGGCTCCAACACCCACAAACATTTCAACAAAATCAGATCCTGAAATTGTAAAGAAAGGGACATCAGCTTCTCCGGCAATGGCCTTGGCGAGCAGGGTTTTACCAGTACCGGGTGATCCGGCGAGCAAAACTCCCTTAGGAATACGGGCACCAAGTTTAGTAAAGCGATCTGGGTCCTTGAGGAAATCAATGATCTCTTCAAGCTCTTGCTTCGCCTCATCAATCCCTGCAACATCTTCAAAGGTAACCTTGTGCTCACCTTGTTCCAGTAGTTTAGCCTTGGTTTTCCCAAAAGAAAGTGCTCCGCCTTTCCCGCCACCCATCTGCATCTGGCGCATAAAGAAAATCCAGACTCCGATAAGCAGTAGCATGGGAAACCACGAGACAAAAAGAGTCATCATCCAGGAATCTCTCTGTACTTCTTTCACCGAGATATCAGCACCATTCTTGCGCAGGATGGAAATCATCTCATCGTCATTGATGGGATACACAGCGCGAAAGGCTTTTCCATCACGCATACTTCCTGAGACAATATCACCGGATATCTGAACCTGAGAGATATCATGACTCTCAACGGCTGCAACAAATTGACTATATGTCAGAGATGTATCTTGGCCCTGGGGCTTATTGAACAGATTAAAAAGCAGGATCATGGTCAGACCAATCACCAGCCACATGGAAAGATTTTTATAAAAAGTATTCAACTATTCCTCCGCAAATCCGGATTAAACAAAGAAGACGCAGACAACGCGTCGATAATTTTCAAGCAACATTACTCAGCAGTACTCAACAGTAAGGGTAGTAACCCGCTCTGTCGAGGGTAAGAATGTTTTTTTCTGTGAATAAAAAGAATTACTCTTTTATTTCAGCAGATTTCAATCTTTGCTACGTCGTCGCTAATATTTTTTTAGTAAAATATTGAACGGGATGCACTCCTATTTCCTTTTCACGCACAGCCTTCATCGCCATGACCACAGCGACAGCACCGGATGCGGTGGTAGTGTATGGAATATGAAGTTCAAGGGCTGCACGACGAATGGTGTACGAATCCTCCGTTGTGCGCCGTCCCATGGAAGTATTCACAACCCACGCTATTTGATTATCCTGCATTTTATCAAGAATATGGGGGCGTCCCTGGGAAATCTTATTTACCTGACTACACGCTATATCATGCGACTGGAGAAACTTTGCAGTGCCGGCCGTGGCAACAATCCCAAAATCCATTGCAACAAGCGTCTTTGCCGGTTCAATAATCGTTTTCTTATCACTGTCCCTGACACTGATAAATACTGTCCCGGAAGCTGGAAGAGTTGATCCTGCTGCAAGCTGCCCTTTGGCTAGTGCCAAGCCAAGATCATCATCAATTCCCATAACCTCACCGGTGGATTTCATTTCAGGTCCAAGTAGCGTATCCACATTATCAAAACGATCGAAGGGAAAGACAGCTTCTTTTACGGCCCAGTGAGAAATCACAACTTCCTCGGTAAGGCCAAGTTCCTGAAGCGTCTTCCCCATCATGATCTTGGTTGCAATTTTTGCAAGGGGAACCCCCGTTGCCTTGGAGACAAAGGGAACCGTTCGTGACGCCCTCGGGTTCACTTCAAGAATATAGAGGTCATCCCCCTTCACAGCAAACTGAACGTTCATCAGACCTATTACACCGAGCTCAAGCGCCATGGCACGACTGGCCTCTTTTATCTCGGCAATCATCCCGGCTGAGAGTGTATGGGGTGGTAAAACACAGGCTGAGTCACCGGAATGAATACCCGCTTCTTCAATATGCTGCATGATACCACCGATTATTGTATCATCACCATCGCAAAGTGCATCCACGTCCACTTCTATGGCATCCTTTAAAAACTTATCAATCAATACCGGATGATCAGATCCTGCAATACCCGGAATTGCCATAAACTTACGGATTTCATCATCGTTGTACGCAATACGCATATCCCGACCACCAAGAACATAGGAGGGACGAACCACAACCGGGTACTCGATTTTATTTGCAACAATGAGTGCTTCTTCCAGAGTGACAACCGTATCATTGTCCGGCTGCCGAAGACCAAGTTTCTGCAAGAACTGCTGGAAACGTTTTCTGTCTTCAGCACGATCAATAGAATCAGGAGGTGTTCCAACAATGGGAACCCCGGCCTCTTCAAGAGCCACGGCAAGATTAAGCGGAGTCTGTCCGCCAAACTGAACGATCACACCATCCGGCTTTTCGAGATCAATTATATTTAAAACATCCTCCAGAGTAAGCGGCTCAAAATAAAGCTTATCGGAAGTGTCATAATCCGTGGAAACAGTTTCCGGGTTGGAGTTCACCATAATGGATTCAATGCCGATTTCAGCCAGTGCAAAAGAGGCGTGAACACAGCAGTAATCGAATTCAATTCCCTGACCGATTCGGTTGGGCCCGCCGCCAAGAATGATAATTTTTTTATTACCCGTAGCAGACGCTTCGTTTTCCTGTTCGTAGGTGGAATAATAGTAGGGTGTATAGGATTCAAATTCGGAGGCGCAAGTGTCCACCAGCTTAAACACCGGTTCCACTCCCAGAGTTTTTCTCAGTTCACGTACATCTTTATCGGAAGTTCCGGTTAAAAATGCAAGTTGATGGTCGGAAAAGCCATACTCTTTACAGCTTCTCAGAAGTTCAGGAGTCAATCCCTGAAACCCCTGTTCACGAATAGTCATTTCCTTTGCGACGATCTGTTGAAAATTATAAAGGAACCATGGATCAATCTGGGTCAATTCAAAAATATCTTCGATGGACCGGCCGCGTTTTAATGCTTCATACAGAAAACAGACACGCTTGGAATTTGGCTTGCGTAAGCCAGCTTCCAGATCTTCCATATCCAGATGAGTCAACTCATCCTTGCCATCGCCGCCAAAACCAAACCTTCCTGTTTCAAGCGATCGCATTCCCTTCTGAAAAGCTTCCTTAAAGGTTCGTCCAATGGCCATGGTCTCACCAACCGACTTCATGGCAGTACTCAAAACATCTTCAGCTTCTGGGAACTTCTCAAAGGTCCAGCGTGGAATTTTGACCACACAGTAATCAATACTTGGCTCAAATGCAGCGTAGGTTTCTCGGGTAATATCATTTTGTAATTCATCGAGTGTATACCCGACGGCAAGTTTTGCAGCAATTTTGGCAATGGGAAAACCAGTGGCCTTCGAAGCCAGAGCCGAGCTCCTGGAAACACGAGGATTCATCTCGATTACCATTAACTCACCATCTGCAGGATTCACTGCAAACTGCACGTTGGAACCGCCTGTTTCAACACCAATCTCACGAATAATAGCAATGGATGCATCACGCATATTCTGATATTCACGATCGGTGAGTGTCTGCTGGGGGGCAACGGTGATAGAATCGCCGGTATGTACGCCCATGGCATCAATATTCTCAATGGAACAGATGATAACCACATTATCTTTGGAATCACGCATCAGCTCGAGTTCATACTCTTTCCAGCCAAGCAGACTGCGCTCAAGCATAATCTCGGTGGTCATGGAGAGATCAAGTCCCGATGAGGAGAGTTCTTCAAGTTCATGACGATTATAAGCAACCCCGCCACCCGTTCCACCGAGTGTAAAGCTAGGGCGCACAATGACAGGAAATCCAATATCATCCCCTGCCTTCATCGCATCATCAAGCGTATGAACAATAAATGATACAGGGACATTAAGACCAATGTTTTCCATGGCCTCCTTAAACTCTTCCCTGCCCTCAGCCTTTTTGATAACACTTATATCAGCAGCCAGCATTTCCACATTATACTTCTCAAGCGCCCCGGCTTCGGAAACTTTTATCGCGGTATTCAGTGCTGTCTGTCCGCCAAGCGTTGGAAGGAGTGCATCGGGACGTTCCTTTTCGATGACCTTGATCACCATCTCAGGGGTAATCGGCTCGATATAGGTATAATCGGCAAGCTCTGGATCGGTCATAATGGTGGCTGGATTGGAATTAATAAGGACCACTTCATAGCCCTCTTCCTTCAATGCTTTCACCGCCTGAGCACCTGAATAATCGAATTCACAGGCCTGACTGATAATAATTGGGCCGGAGCCAATGATAAGGATCTTTTTTATATCTGTTCTTTTTGGCATAGGATACAGTTCTTCGTATTGTTTTTACGTTATTTGCTTTTTGCTGTTGCAGATTACTTACGCATCATCGCTATAAATCTATCAAAAAGATACATGGCATCATGGGGGCCGGGTGCATGTTCCGGATGATACTGCACGGAAAAAGACGGATATTTTTTATGCCGCATTCCTTCAACGGAACCATCGTTTAGATTAACATGGGTCAGCTCCACCTCATCGAGGTTTAAACTGTCCATATCCACACAGAAGCCATGATTCTGAGAGGTGATTTCTACTTTTCCGGTACTGAGATCCTTCACTGGCTGATTTCCGCCGCGATGCCCGAATTTCAGCTTAAAGGTGGACCCGCCATAGGCAAGTCCAAGGATCTGATGGCCAAGACAGATGCCAAACATCGGTTTCTTTCCAAGAAGAGCCCGAATGGTTTCCACAACCTCCGGAACCCCCTCGGGATCGCCAGGACCATTGGAGAGAAATATGCCGTCCGGATTCATAGCAAGCACGGTCTCAGCTGATGTTGATGCGGGAACCACCTGTACCTGGCAGCCTTTTTCTGTGAATATGCGAGATTGATTGTATTTAATACCAAAATCAAAGGCCACGATCTTCAGAGGATTTTCAATTCCCGTCTGAGCCGTTGTAAAATCGGTCCCCGGGACCACGCCGTTTTCGGCCCAGCCATAGGGTTCTTTACAGGTCACCTTGCTCACCATATCCTGGCCAACAACTCCAGCTGACTCTCTAGCTCTTGTAACCAGTGACTGAGGATCAAGGTCAATGGTTGAGATAATCCCCTTCATGGCACCTTTTGTCCGAATATGACGAACAAGTGCCCGGGTATCAAACCCCTCAACACCAAGCACACCATACTCCTTTAGAAACTCGGAGAGAGTCTGTTCCGATCTGTAATTGGAAGGATAGCCGCTATATTCTTTTATAAGAAAGGCTTTTGGATGAACAGAAGCTGACTCCATATCCTCCTTGTTCACACCATAATTTCCAATAAGAGGGTAGGTCATGGTAACTATCTGGCCCGTATAGGATGGATCGGTCAGGATTTCTTGATATCCACTCATGGAGGTGTTAAAAACAATTTCACCAATGGCCTCGCCGGATCCGGTAAAGGAACGTCCTTCAAACAGGGTTCCATCTTCCAGGGCAATCAATGCTTTCATATATTTCCCTTGTTATTTGCTTCTTTCTGTAAACAGCTTAAAAAGAGCCTGAGTCTGTGATAAATGTGAGTGACTGACAAGCTTGTAAAAAGGTCAAATTCGAGATGGCTAAGAAAAAAGCTTTATATGCGAGGCGCGTATTTTTTATTTGATTTCGGCGTACTAGGGTACGTCGTACTTGAATAAAAAATGTCCCCCAAGAGCACTTCCTGCGGGGCGCACAACAAAGCAGATGAAGAATTTTCACAACGCCATCAATGACTGTGCAGGTTACCTCCCGATACGCATTCGGTAAAACAGTGCAACTGGAATCGCGAAAACAGGAAGATACTAAAAAAAATTGTAATATTAAACTCAAGATATGGACTTGAGTCAACAGGAATCGGGAGCAATCCCACTAATCTCGCTTACCAAACAGTTTATTCTCCTATTACTCTCTTTTTCTGTTTGGATTTTTCCTTCAATTTGGTATTGATAGACGCTGCAATTATTAGCATTATTATTTTTATTCCCCTCCCCCTTTCCAGAAGGAGAAATCATGCATAAAATAGGACTTTCACTTATCGCAATACTTTTGTTACTCTTTACATTAACCGGAGAAAACCTAATGGCCCAAAATACATTAAAAGACGGATTATATGCCAAATTTGTCACCAGCAAAGGCGACATCACCTGCCAACTCGAATTTAAAAAGACCCCCATCACCGTTGCCAACTTTGTAGGCCTTGCCGAAGGCACCAAGGAACTTGGCGGAGGATCTGGGAAATCAGGCGTCCGTTTCTACGATGACCTTAACTTCCACCGTGTAATTGATAATTTCATGATTCAGGGTGGTTGTCCACTGGGAACCGGTACAGGCGGCCCAGGTTACACCTTCCCAGATGAATTTGATCCAAGCCTTAAACATAACAGCCCTGGAATTCTTTCCATGGCCAACTCCGGGCCCGCAACCAATGGCAGCCAGTTTTTTATCACCCACGTTCCCACTCCCCATCTGGACGGAAAGCATACGGTTTTTGGCCATGTTGTAGAGGGCCAGGATGTTGTGAATGCTATCCAGCAAAATGACAAGCTCAAAACCATCGAAATCATTCGTGTGGGTGCCGATGCAGAAGCCTTCAAAAGCGACCAAGCTGCTTTTGATGAACTTATTGCCACTCAGGATGGCCGCAGCAAAGAAAAAGAGCTTATCGCCATGGAAGAATCCATGGAGCAGATCAAAGGCCAGTGGCCCGATGCTATCACAACCGACTCTGGACTCAAATATGTTGTTGTTGCTGAAGGCGAAGGAGATACCCCCGCATCAGGTGCTTCAGTAAAAGTCCACTACACCGGCAAGCTTCTTGATGGAACAAAGTTTGATTCATCCTACGACCGCAACAGCCCAATTGACTTTCCCGTTGGACAGGGGCGAGTTATCAAAGGATGGGACGAGGCCATACTGACCATGAAAAAAGGTGAGAAGCGTGTTCTTATTATTCCCCCCTCACTCGGTTACGGTGAGCAGGGAGCAGGTGGCGTGATCCCACCCAATGCAACTCTTGTCTTTGACGTTGA
>CAZDJE010000101.1:0-12833 GCA_964505715.1 uncultured Desulfocapsa sp.
TTGCGCAGGATGGCATCATAGGCGGTGCCGGAGAAATCGTAGGTGACCAGAAATGTCTTTCTTTGAGAGAGTATCCAGTTCAGAGTGGCACTGGCTCTGTATTCTGACAAGTCGTTGGAGAGGTCCTGAGTGTCAGTACCGTCAGTAATCCCTGGAGAGATAGATTCAAGCCCATCCGCTATGGTGTCCGTTATTTCCTGGTCAGGTGGGTCAAAAAGGCCACGGGTGTAGCTGGTGGTAGCTTCGATATTCCAGGATGCGTTGATACGGTGCTGCAGATAAATGTCTGCAATATGTTTATCGTAATCTTCATAGCCACCGGGGCCAGTATCGTCGTTTCGTAATATATCGTAGGAGTATCCAGCTCCAAAAGAACTTCCGGTATTATAGGTGTAGCCGAAATTGGTGTTGAAGGTATTTGTCCAGTATCTTCTCCGCCCTTTATTGTAGTTAGAGGTGTCCTCTGTATCGATAAGGTTTGGATCATCCGAGTAAATAAAATTATCGGTTACATTCAAACGGAGAGTTTTGCTAAAATCACGGTATGCGTTGAGAGAAAAGTTGTGATCGATATCGCTGTTACTGTTTTCATAGTCATAGGCATAATTGGGGTTATACTTAATCGTGAGTTTATCGATACTGCTTGAGGATTCCAGGGTGAAAAGTGGTCCTATACTGAGTTTTTTGAGGTAGCTATCCTCCGTTGAAAGCGTTGCAGCATCACTCTTTTCATCATACCTGGTCTCATTGTAATCAAAGCCGGTCGTGATTCCTCCTGTGATGGTATTGAGGCGCGCCTGAGCTGACTGTGCTAGGCAGAAGGGAGTGGCGATAGCGAGGACCAGTAACAGAGCAAGTGATTTAATCATGGCAGTGTCTTTGGCAGAAGTTTCAGGTCATGTTTGCAGTATACCATTGGGTAGCTTTGTCCAGTCCTTTTTCAATGGAATATTGTGGAGTATAACCAAGTAATTGTTCAGCTTTAGAAATATCTGCAAGAGAGTGTCTAACATCACCGGCACGAAAATCACGATAAATTAGTTGTGAGTCACCTTGTTTGAAACCGCTCTGTTCCACTCGTTCTTTTATTAATTCATAGAGTTTGTTTAGGGTGTGTCGTTCCCCAAAAGCGACATTGTATACTTGATTTGTTGCTTCGTCTGTCTGGACAGTGGCGGCAAGAAGATTGACCTGAACGCAATTGTCTATAAAACAGAAATCTCTGCTCGTTTCGCCATCGCCGTTGATAAAAAGATCTTCGCCTGTGAGCAGACCGGCATACCATTTTGGGATTACTGCGGCATAGGCACCATTAGGGTCCTGACGTTGACCAAAGATATTAAAGTATCTCAGACCGATGGTGTTGAAACCGTATGTTCTTGCAAAAACGTCGGCATACAGTTCATTAACGAGTTTGGTAACTGCATATGGTGAAAGTGGATTCCCAATATTGGGCTCCTGTTTGGGGAGATCCGGATGGTCACCATAGGTGGAACTTGAGGCAGCATAGACAAAGCGATCCACTTTGGCATCCCGTGCGGCAATCAACATATTGAGGAATCCGTTGATATTGTTTTCATTGGTGAGTGCAGGGTCTTCAATGGAACGAGGAACAGAACCTAGAGCCGCCTGGTGTAAAACATACTTAGCGTTTTTACAGGCTTTGTGACAGGTGTCAATGTCCCGGATATCTCCTTCAATAAGGGTGAAGTTCTGCCATTGGGTCTCAGTGACCAGCCCTTTTACTTCATCCAGATTATACCTGTGTCCTGTGGCAAAGTTATCGAGTCCAACCACGGTTTGATTGTGTTTGAGAAGCGTTTCCAGGAGATTTGAGCCGATAAATCCTGCAATTCCTGTTACTAGCCAGGTGGATTTTTTTTGGAGGAGTTCTTGCTTTAGTTTTTTGTATTGGTTCATTTTGGGGTTTGGGGTTTGGGGTTTGGGGTTTGGGGTTTGGGGTTTGGGGTTTGGGGTAAATTTGATACGCTTGCAAAACCCAAATCTAGGATGGATAGGGAAAAAAACTCATATGCAGCAACGAAGCAGATGAAAATTTTTTACGATGCCATCAATTATAGTCTCCAGAAGTTGATATCTTTGTCTTCTATGGCATCTACTTTAAGCATGGATTTTACGTCGATCAAGCAACCGTTTTTTGTGAGCGTTTGGGTGAAATACTCGAGAGGCTGATCTCTAAATTCTTTGTGTGGTACTGCGATGATTAGGGCCGCAAGATCTTTAAATTGTTCAGCAGGAGTCAGGGTAATCCCAACATGTTGTTTCGCATCCACTGCCTGTACTGCCGGGTCGTGAATTACTGTCTCGATGCCATAGTCATGAAGTTCATTGATGATATCGATGACTCTGGAGTTTCTGAGATCGGGACAATCTTCTTTAAAGGTGAGACCAAAGATACCAACCTTAGAGTTTTTTATCTCCAGTTTAGCCTTGAGCATCATCTTCACTGTTTTTGCGGCAATAAATTTTCCCATATTGTCGTTTATACGGCGACCAGCGAGAATAACCTGCGGAGTATATCCTGTAGATTCTGCTTTATGGGTGAGGTAGTAAGGATCCACACCTATACAGTGGCCGCCGACTAAACCAGGCCTGAAAGGAAGGAAATTCCATTTTGACCCGGCGGCTTCAAGGACATTCAGGGTATCAATACCAAGTCGGTCAAAAATAATGGCAAGTTCATTGATAAGGGCAATGTTAAGATCGCGCTGGGTGTTTTCAATAACTTTTGCAGCCTCTGCCTCTTTAATGGATGGTACCGCATAGATACCTGCTTCTATAATGGATCCATAAAGAGTGGAAATAGCCTCGAGACTTTCAGGGGTGTCTCCTGAAACAATTTTGGTGATTTTGGTTAGGGTGTGCTTTTTGTCTCCGGGATTGATTCGTTCTGGAGAATATCCAACATTAAAATCTTCTTTCCACCGGAGTCCGGATGTCTCTTCGAGCACTGGAACACATGCTTCTTCTGTGGCACCTGGATAAACCGTTGACTCAAAGATAACCGTAGCACCTTTTTTCATGTGCTTCCCTGCGGTGGCAGCAGCACCTAACAGAGGCCTGAGATTCGGCTGGTTAGCCTGGTCAATGGGTGTGGGGACAGCGATAATAAGAAAATCCGCCCTGCCAAGATCTTCAGGGTTTTCTGTAAACTGAAGAAACTTTGCAGCATCGAATCCTGTAGCATCAACTTCGTTATTATGATCAATTCCTTTGCGGTAGTTTGTGATGGCCGCACTGTTCATGTCGTAGCCTATCGTTTGGTATTTTTTACCAAAGGTTATGGCTAATGGAAGTCCGACGTAGCCAAGTCCTAATATACCGACTGTTATACTGTTATCTGTCATAGTGTTTTCTTTAATATGAGGGTTATTCAATTGTTGGCAGTTTTCCAATGATTGGGATGTTGACTGCGCTGTATATGTCCTTCTTATGGCGAATATTGCCGCGATAATAATCCCATGCCAGGATGGGGGCAATACCGCTGGCGGCACCTAAGAGGAGTCCAATGAGAATAATAGGAATCTGCATATTTTTCGAAGGGCTTAGAGGTGTTTGGGGCGGATTAATTATCTTGATGTTGTTTACAACGGATTTTTCTTTTCTTACCAGATCAAGGTAGATATCATCTATCCTCTTGTAACGTCCCATGGTGTTAGTAACTTTATTTTGTAAAACGTCAAGTTGAGACTGCAACTCCATATCTGTGACAGATGAGAGTGCAGGAGGGATTTCAAATCTTTGTTTAAACAGACGAAGTTCTTTCTCTGAATCTTTGAGTTGTTTGAAATACTCATCTTTTTGAGTTTCTGTAAATCCGAGTTCATGGCGAATCAAACTTTTATTGGTTTCCATGTTCAGGGCAACCCAGATATCAATATAACTCTGAACTAAAACTGTTGCCATTTCCTGAGCAAACGTTGTGCCTGTTATCTGGATAATTCCTTCTCTAGACCTCCCCACTATGATAATACGCTTGCTGAGTTGATCGAGTCGTTCAGGTGTCGGCCTTGTATTGTCAGTGTCTGGTAATGTTTCAAGTTGCAGAACTTTTCTTATATAAGGTGATGCCTTTTTTTTAAGTTGATCCATGATACCTAAGGGTGTTTCCAGCTCGTCCAAAAGTTGTTTTGGGAGAATCTTGAATACTTCTGTTCTAAATGCACTGCTACTCATTCGTTCAACAGCTGCTGTTATATAGTTTTCGTCACCCGTGCGTGAAGTGATTTCTTCTGTGACTTTAGAAATCATTTGAGCGCGGGGCGTTTCCAGTTGAGTGGTGGCAGTACTGCTATATTCAGGTTGGATAACAAAACTTATAGGGACTGAAATGGAGAGCCCCAGAATTGTGAATATCATGACAATCCACTTGTGCTCCAAAACTGGGGATAAATATTTGGCAATAAGGAATTGTGGGTCAAATTGTGCGGGCTGCACTTGTTGGGATTGTGGGTTCATTTTATCTACGTACTATTTTCGGAAGGGTTTGGGCTTTTTGTCAGGTCTGTGTTCATTGAGAACAATACCATGAATGGTTCCGTTACCTGCTTCAATAATGTTCTTTGTTTCTTTCAGGTCGTCTTTGGTTGTTCCTTCCTGCTTGGTCACTAAAAGGAAATAGTCCACTTCAGAAGTAAGTGAAACAATATTAACATTATTGCGATTCGGAGTAAGAACAGGAGATGTGTCAAAGATAATCAGGTCATATTGACGTCTGATCTCCTCAAGGAGTTTGTGGATCTGGGAGTAACGAAGATGCTCGGAAAAGTTGTCATAATATTCGCCGGCAGTGATTACACTTAAGTTTTTGACTCCTGTTTCTTTCACAACGGCCTTCCATGGCAGGTTATTACGAACAAGTTCTGTGAAGCCATATGCTTGAGAAAGATCAAAAAATTCATGCAGTCCTGCACGGCGCATATTGCAATCAATAAGGAGGACATTTTGCTGGCAGGAACATGCTGCATTATAGCCAAGTGCTGCAGTGAGGAGACTGCTTCCTGTGTTGTCGTAGGGGCTGGCAATAAGAAGAGTGTTGCCGCCGCATTCTTCCAGGCTTGTGAAAACTTTTTCGCGTATTTGGGTTAGTTCAGCATAATGATATGCTTTTTCAATAATCGGGTTAATAAAGCGCTTTTGTTGTTTTGCAGGTAAATGGGCAATGTCGGTTGATAGAGAGCGGACAGGTCTTTTGTATTTTTCTTTTGTGTCCGTTGCATCGCTTTCTTGATCGGGGATAATGACAAAATTTACATCATCCACAATCTGATGATTTGTTGTTTGAGTAGATGATACTGTGCTGGGGCTTACCGACAGATCTTCCAGGTTATCAATACCGTCTAAAGGATTGAGATCGAATAATTTGTCGCTGTTTGTATTTGTCTCTTTTTTAGTTAAGGCTGTATTGAATTGATTGGGAGAAACACAAATATCATCAAGATCTAATCCTTCGAATGGATCAATTTTATCTGCTGAATGGATGGTGCCGCAAATGTCAGCTTCATTTTTGTTTTCTTTTGACATATCAACTAATGGCAGAAAGTAGCCCGTGGGAAAAATTGCAACGAAGGAGTGTCTGTATCTGTAAGATGTATGTATAGCATATAAAATGGGCCTTTGCTACCAGAGTAACAGTAATATAAAGGATTTGCAAAACTCATGTAGAGGTCATATTTTAAGGGTTGTGTGAAATCAGTGGGTTCAAGTAAAAGATACCCTAAATAAATCGTTTTCCGTAAATCACGTTAAAAATTTCAAGAAGTTCTCGACCTAATGCCGAGTATTCATTGGCACATATACTGTTGGGTGACGCTTCAATGACCGGTCTTCTCTCCACATGAGCAATATCAATTTCCGGACAATTATGTATGGGCGTGTGAAAAATGCTGATTCCCTTCTGAGTAAAGTATTTTACGATTTGATTAAGATTTTGAGCTGAGTTTCCCCAGTTGGGATCGTATTTGGTTATCAGTACAGCCAGGAGTTTGAGCTTCTGATTATGTTTTCGGATTCCTCCAATAAGATCTAAATATGCTGCCAGTCCATCGAGGGCAAACTGGTCCGATGGCGGAATGGGTATAATGACGTAATCGGAAGCCATCAGGGCATTGTTCATCATTACTCCGAGATTTGGAGGAGTGTCAAAAAAGATAAAATCGTAATCATTTAACTCCGAATCCTGATCTATCAGCCGTCTTATCCCCAAAACCGCATCGGATTGCTGTGCGATTTTTCTTTCCCAGAGCATGCATCGTGTCGTATTGGGGATGATTTGTAAGCGGGGGTGATATGTTTGACAGGCAAGTTCAGAGAGCATTCCTTCTCCTGGTGGTGCTTCAAGGGCATCGACCAGGGATCTATTATTTCGTTCATCAAAGTTTTCGAGCAGAATAGAGGAACAGTTTGACTGAGGATCAGTATCGACTATCAGGACTTTTTTGCCAAGGATTGCCAGGTAACTCGCGATGTTGATAACGGAGGTTGTCTTGCCAACGCCTCCTTTGCGGTTTCCCAAAGTAATAAATATAGGTGGATCTTGCTGTGTCATATGGTAATACCTGATAGTATTTGATTTTGCGGAGTTATTTTTTTATTATATGCTTGGGGCATCAAACATATCAAACTAAGATTATAATACAAGATGTCAAATAGCAAGTTGGAAATACAAGGTTTTTCCCTGCTCCTGTTTGTTGGGTTAGCCTCTTTAATCAGAGAAATGTACGCGCATAGTAGGAATAAAATTATGAGTAATGTTATGAAAGGAGTTCTTTTTTCAGCACTGATATTTCCAGGTGCGGGGCAGATTATTCTATCCAAGTACCGTAGAGGGGCTCTGTTTTTTGCCATCGCATTTGTAACCGCGATACTCTGTGTTACAGCTATTGTTCGTCAAGCAGTTGTAATGTTACAGGATGTTGTGGCGGCAGGAGAAGTAACAACGATACCAAAAGTAATGAGAATTGTTGCAGAGGCATCCACTACGGCATCAACTTTATTTTTAAAGGTCGCTTTTTTGCTTATGTTTGTCTGTTGGCTGACTTCGGTTATAGATGCCTGGCGGATTGGGAAGGAACTGGACGGGAGGCCTGCTGATATTTAGTGTCTTACTCTATACGAATGTCCTACAAAATATCTGCTTACGTACAAAGCTCAGCCATTTTGGTCCCTAGATTTCCGCAGAGGCGGGAATCTAGAGGGGTGGCACGAAACTGGATCCTCGCCTCCGCGGGGATGACACATCTGGTCATTTGTAATTCTTATGTTTTATCAGCGTATTACGCCTTGAATATGTGACGTTTGCTGCGTTTTATACGTAATTAGAAAAAATACCTGATTACCACTAAAGCTCAGGTAACCGCAAAATTCAATCGTAGGAGCCCGCCCTGCGGGCGAATAGCACCAGAATCATGGGTATTTGTCGCCCAAGGGGCGGGATTCATACACGTGGTATCAGCAAGAGCTGACTTTGGATGGAATCAGGATGTTTTATCGAAGAGCTCTTCGTCTGTCGCCTAAGGCTTCAAGTTCTTTAATTGCCTTATGGTAGCGCACACTCCTTCGACATTCAGTAAGAATAATTAACGCAAAACATATATGGATGACGGTAATGAGTATTGAGTGGGCTGGCGGGGTGTAGACTATTTTATAGAGAAGATGTAAGGCAAGGCTCGTTATGATGACTATGCGGATGGGCAGTACCCAGTTCAGGTAAAATACCCCGCGATTGCTGTTTGAGCAACGATGAATGATTTTTTTACAACACCCCATTACTGCTCTTGGGTGACGCCGGGGCCACGGATACTACTATTGCCATTACTTCCCGGAATGATCTCGATCTGGAGTGGAACGCGCTCTTTTAAGGCAGCCACATGGGAAATAATGCCGATAAGTTTATTTTCCTCACGAAGCTGAGCTAAGGTTTCAAGGGCTGATTCCAGAGCATTTTCATCAAGCGTACCAAATCCTTCGTCAAGAAACAGGGAATCAACTCGCACATTGTGGGAAGCCATTCGTGAAAGTCCCAGGGCAAGTGCCAGACTGACAAGAAAGGATTCGCCGCCTGAAAGATTCTTGGTTGATCTGATTTCGCCAGCCTGATAGGTATCAATTACATTGAGATCAAGTGGCTGACTTGTATCTCTTACTAGAATATACCTGTCACTCATTCGTTGCAGGTGGCTGTTGGCATGATGAACCATCATTTCAAAAGTGAGTCCCTGGGCAAAATTTCTGAATTTTTTTCCGTCGGCAGAACCTATTAGCATATGGAGTCTGTTCCAGCTACCTAGCTTTTCTCTCTGTGTTGTTATGGCCTCCAACTGCTTTGCTGATTTTGATTTGTCAGTACTGTTCCTGGTGATTTGCTCCGTACTCTTTATCACGGTTTCCTGAAGCGCTTGCAGCTGCTTTTCCTGGTCAGTCAGCTGTTCATTCATCGCTGACTCACTCTCCTGGCAAAGTTTTTTCTCTTTTTCATGCTCGAGGCTGAGTGATTTTGCTTTGATCAGGGCGCTAAGCTCTGTGTCTCTTTTTTGAAGTGAATCATTCAACTCTTGCAGCTTTTTAAGATCATGGGGTGGAAGGAGAGCCGCGATGAGTTGCTGGGAACTGGAAAATGGGGATTGGTTCAGCGCAGTATCAAAAAGTGTATGCTGGGTAGATATTTCTTCTGTCCGAGAGGTCATCTCTGTATGGAGGCGTTTGTGCAGCGTTTTGTTACTGCTAAGCTCACTCTCTCTATTGCTTACATGTAATTGTGATAATTCAAGCGCTTTTTGTGCATCTTTGACCGCTTGCTCAAGGATTTGTTCCACTTTTGTGGTGTCTTTCGTTCCAAAGAGGCTGCTGCGCTGCTGTCCCAAATCATTAATGTCCTTCTGTGAGTTGCTCCGTTTTTTCCCAAGTTCAGTTATCAGGGTACCTTCTTTTTCGCAAAGTGTTTTCGTGTTGCTGATACTGGTACGGATCTTTGTTAGCTTTGGTTCAAGAATTGAGGCGGCAGCTTTTTTGCTCTTCCATGTCTCGATTCTTAGCTCTAAATCCTCAAGTATAGGGGGCAGCTGCACTTCTCCTGTTGCAAAGTTGCCGAAGGGGGCAAGCTTTTGTACAAGGTCTTTGCTAAGTATAGCTAAATCCGTGGAAGCTGTTTCAAGCTGTCGGGTGATAGTCCGTTTTTCAGTTTCGACAGAAGCTGCCTGGTGTTTTGCTTCAAGGAGTTCTTTCTCAAGTGTACCTATTGCTGTGTACCGCTTCTCCCATTGTGACTCAGCTGTTTGAAGCTTTTTAGAAAGGTCTTTCAGGTTTTTCAGATCGCTCTGGAGTTTTTGGCAGAGTGTCTGGCACCTCTGGAATTGCTGCTGTAAACGTGTCTTATCGATTAAATTCAGGGCAGGCAGTTCAAGAGAAGACAGCAGTTGTTCTGTATTTCTTGTGATTTCTGTCATCCGCTTTTGAAGATCATCATTTTGTTGGATGTAAGAAACCTTTCTTTCCTGTGCGATAAGTTTTTGATGGGTAAGGCTTTTGATTTGGGTATCGATTGTCTGCAATTCGTTTTGAGCCTGTTGCAGCAGTTTTTCTTCCTCTGATAATTCTGGTATGTTGCCACGATTGTACGGATGATCCATGGAACCGCAGAGTGGACAGGGCGTTTCATCGTGCAGGTTGTCCCTGTCTTCTTCTAGGGTCTGAATGCGGGTAAGAAGGAGTATGTTTTTCTCAAAAAGATGAATTTGCTGCTGTTTATTGAGTTGCTCCTTACTCTCGCGTGCAAGCCTCAGCTCCCTCTCACTGCTTTTTCTGTCTAGTGCGTTAAGTTTTTCCTCAATATTGCTAGCCGTTCGGCTAAGATCGTCGAGTTGTTTTAAAAGTTGAATCAGTTCCTGGAGACTGTTTTGGTCGTTTTGTGCATTAAATACCAGCTGTTGTAGGCTGCTTATCTCTTCTCCAGCAAAAACTTTCTCGATTTCCTTTTGGATATGCTTCTTATTGTTTAGTGATTCTGTAAGGTTCTGCTGATCATCTTCCTTTTTCGTTGTCAGTTGTGCTGTAATGAGCTCTTTTTGCTTCAGAATATCGTCAACTTTTGCTGCTTTTTTAGCCGTTGCATCTATGGTCTGATAGAAATCACTTAGTCGGTGAACGATACCTTTTATAGCACCAAACTCTTCAATCAGTTTCTCATCTTCAGAATGCTGTTTGAAGAAGGAACCAAGTAAATTTAACTCTCGTTCAGTTCTTTCCAGATCTTTTCCAAGTACCCCAAGGGATTCCAACTCATTTTTTAGAGTGTTACGATTTGTGTTGAGAGCGTTGTCCTGTTCCAGAAGGACTTTCTGGACATTTTGAAGTGTAGTGTCTATTTTTACAACAATTCTAATTTTTTGAAGTCCTGCTTCTCGTAGTGTCTCATTTTGTTGTAGTGCTTTGGCGGCAGACTCTTTTGCTGCGAGATGTTCTTTTAGGGTAGCTTCAAGAGCTGTCTGTTTTACCAGCAATGATTTATCTTCTATTAAGGCTTTTTGCTGGATATCTGTTAGCTGTTGCTCTTTTAGATAGATTGGCTCAAGCTCTTTTGCTGCAAGTGCAGGAGCCAGCGTTTTTAAGGCTGCCAAATGTTCTGCCTTATCTGTTTGCAGCTGTTTGAGTTGCGTACGATACGCTTCCTGTTCCGTCGCAAGCTTTGAAACTGTATGAATCCAATTGATGTGTACACGAAACCGTTCAATTCGCGTCTGTACAGACACAATTTCTTTATTGTTTTTGGTGATAAGCTCATTGAGCTGCTGTTCTTCTTCTGGTTCTAAGAGTTGGATATGAGAAAGAGTCTGTTTGATCTCATCGAGTTTATTTTGTTCTTTGAGCCTCAGTTCGTGAACTTTTATGGAAAGCTGTGAGTAAATCTCCGTACCTGTGATCTGTTCCAGGATGGGGGATCGTTTATCTGCTGAAGCTTGTAAAAAAGCAGCAAAACCACCCTGGGCAAGAAGAGTTGAGCGGGTGAATCTTTCAAAATCCATACCCGTGACTTTCACTACTTTGTCTGTAACACTGCGTATTCTGCTCTCAAGGATAGCACCTAGTCCATCGGCTATCTCATGTTTTGGTTGCTGCAATTCACCGTCTGCTTTTTGTCGTGATCGGTGTTGGGCCCAATGACAGCGAAATTGACCCTTAACCGTTGAGAATTCCACTTCTGCAAAACAGACGCCTGTGTGCCTGCTCATTATCTGATTGGACTTTTTGGTGATTTTGCCAAGACGTGGTGTGGCACCATAGAGTGCAAGGCAGAGTGCATCAAGGAGGGTGGATTTGCCTGCACCGGTGGGACCTGTGATAGCAAAGATGCTGTTCTCACCATAGAGAGGTGAACTGAAATCAATATCCCAAATTCCACGAAGAGAGTTGAGGTTCTGGAATCGGATTCGGAGTATCTTCACTGATTATTCTACTTCGTTTACAAGGCTTGTAAGAGTGGTAGTAAAAGCTGCTTCCATTTCTGGACGCTGCTCTTCAGGGATTTCATTGACTTCCAGGCATTGCTGAAATACCTGGTGTGGCGTCAGTTCTTCAAGGGTTTTAATTTCAGAACTCTGCTGCAGGATATGGTCATAAATTCGTTTGTTACTGATTCGAAGAACGTGTAAACTCGTCCCATCAATGGCCGAGAAGATCTGTTCCTGCAGGTCATCAATAAGGTTCTGTCCCTGGTAATTGATTTCAAGCAGTATCGATTTGTCCTGTTTGATCAGTTGTTCTATTTCTTCTAAAATATATTGTATGTCGCCTGTTAAGCTCTCCATAGCCTGAAATGCAGGGATTGCAACTTGCTGTACCTCAAAGTTTTTATTGCTATCCAGTAGAAGAACATTCTTCTGTTCTTTAGCTTCAGATAAGCTCATTGCCAGGGGAGCACCGGAGTAGCGTCGATTATTCTGCCCAGCAATTCGTTGAGGCATGTGAAGGTGACCGAGGGCGAGATAGTCGATATCCTGCGGAAAGCTATCGAGGCCGAGCTGAACCAGCGTTCCAACGTATAATTCTCTTACGCCGTCTCCTTGTCTGGTTTTTCCACCCTGGCAAAAGAGGTGTCCGGTGGCGATTAACGGTATCGTTACAGCCAGTTGTTTCTGTTTGTTTTTTGCGAGTTCACAGAGTTGTAAGTAGTGGTTCTTAATGCCCTGGAGCATCTTTTCATGCTTCTCTCCCGCGCTCTCTTTGGCTTCCGATATTCTGATATCCTTATCACGCAGGTAGGGAACTGCAAGTACCATGAGTTCCGGGTTGTCTTCTACATCACTGAGTACAATAAGTTCGTCTTCAATGTCATCGGTGGCTCTCCCGACTATATGGATGTTGAGGAAGTTAAGGAGCTCTCTGGGGGCGTTTAAAAGCGTTGGGGAATCATGGTTGCCGCCAATTATGATGATGTGCTTACAGCAGGATTCTGCGCAACGGGAAAGAAAACGGTAGTAGAGTGTAAGACTCTTATTCGAGGGGGTCTGGCTGTCAAAAATATCTCCTGCAACAATAAGAAGTTCCACTTGCTGCTCTTCAATACACTCTAGTAGCCAGTCGAGAAAGGCCTGGTGTTCCAGGGTGCGCTGATGGCCGTATAGCTTGTGGCCAAGATGCCAATCTGAAGTGTGGAGTATTTTCATTGGCGGGAACTCGTCAATGAATTGGAATAGCAATAATTCGTTTTTTCATTTTATCGAGTTTTAAACGTCTCTTGGAAATGGTTTTCTTAATTTTTAATTTACAATTACCTATTCTGACCTCGGTCCCGTCATAGATGGTGCCACGTAAATCGA
>CAZDJE010000102.1:0-12749 GCA_964505715.1 uncultured Desulfocapsa sp.
CAATGTAACGGCTGTGGGCAGTGTGCAGCCCTATGCAAATTTGAAGCAATTAACAGGAAGGGAGAATAACAATGGCAGCAACAGGAAATATTCTTTTTTCCGGAGTAGGTGGGCAGGGAATTCTGCTTGCCAGTGAAGTAACAGCGTATGCTCTGCTTTCTGCAGGCTATGATGCAAAGAAAAGTGAAGTACACGGTATGGCTCAGCGTGGCGGGTCGGTGACGGCTCAGTTACGATATGGCGATAAGGTATATTCACCATTAATCGAGCCTGGTAAAGCTGATATCCTGATCTCTTTTGAAATGATGGAGGCTGCGCGTTATCTGCCCTATCTTCATAAAGAAAGTAAGGTAATTGTCAACAGCCAGCAGATTAAGCCGCCATCCGTTGCCATGGGAGTGATACCCTATCCAGCCAAAGTCCTAGATTCTATCAGCTCCCAAGGTATCCAGGTGGTAAAGGTTGACGCCTTTGATATCGCTCGTGATGCTGGTGAAGTAAAGGCTGCCAATATCGTTATGGTTGGCGCCATGTCCGCCTTTTTGCCCATGGATGTTGAGGTGTATGAAAATATCATCAATACCAGAATCCCCGAGCGCTTCCGTGAAGTGAACATGAAAGCTTTTGCAGCGGGTAGAAAGATTACCGCCTAGGAGGCTGTCTGAAAATGCCATTTTGTTCAAACTCTTCGATTTTGAACAAAATGTCTATTCACGGACCAGCTCCTAAGCAGATACAAACCTTAGAACAGATAAACAGGAATTAGCCATGACCTTATATTGGGAAGAGGAGATAGAAACCCTGCCGCGAGTCGGCCTGGAATCCATTCAGCTGAAACGCCTTCAGCATCTGGTGGCACGTGTATATAAGAAGGTTGCTCCATATCGTGAGAAGATGGATGCAGCAGGAATAAAGCCTGAGGATATTCAGTCTCTTGCTGATCTTGCCAAACTGCCGTTTACCGTTAAAGAGGATCTACGTGACAACTACCCCTTTGGCCTTTTTACTGTGCCCATGGATCAGGTGGTTCGGGTTCATGCTTCGTCGGGTACCACCGGGAAGCCAACGGTTGTCGGCTACACCCAAAAGGACATTGAGACCTGGTCGGGCCTGATGGCACGTGCTCTTACCCTTGCCGGGGCAACCGCCAAAGATATGGTCCATAATGCCTATGGCTACGGACTCTTTACCGGTGGGCTTGGTGCCCATTATGGGATTGAGCGTCTTGGGGCCACGGTTATTCCGGTATCCGGCGGTAATACCAAGCGCCAGATCACCATTATGAAAGATTTTCATTCCACTGTTTTACTTGCTACACCATCTTATGCTTTAAATCTTGCTGAAACTATGGAATCTCTTGATGTTGATCCAAAATCCCTTTCTTTACGTGTTGGTGTCTTTGGGGCTGAGCCCTGGAGTGAGAACATGCGTGATGAAGTTGAACGCAAATTAAATATCAAGGCCGTGGATATCTATGGCCTCTCAGAAGTTATGGGACCCGGAGTTGCCATGCAGTGTCTTGAAGGTGAAACAGGCCTGCATATTTTTGAAGATCACTTCCTGCCTGAGATCATTGATCCCGATACTGGAGAGGTTCTGCCTCCTGGCGAAAAAGGTGAACTTGTTTTTACCACACTCACCAAGGAAGCATTCCCCATTATCCGTTATCGTACCAAGGATATTTCCAGGTTGATGTATGATACCTGTGCGTGTGGCCGAACTCTGGTTCGTATGGAGAAGGTGACAGGCCGAACCGATGATATGTTGATTATTCGCGGCGTCAATGTCTTCCCATCCCAGATCGAGCATGTGCTTATGGGAACCGAAGGCGTTGAACCTCATTATCAGATTGTGGTGAACCGTGAAGGGAATATGGATACCATGGCCGTCGAGGTTGAAGTCAGTGAAGATATCTTCTCCGATGAGATTAAGGTTCTGGAGAATCTTACCAAATGTATTCAGATGGATATTAAGGATATGTTAGGTGTGACGTGCCGGGTAAGACTGGTGGAGCCAAAGACTATTCAGCGCAGTGAGGGAAAAGCCCAGCGGGTTATTGACAATAGAAAACTGTAACTATCCAGCAGTACTGCTGAATAGTTACCTCTCAAGGTGTCTATTAAGTTTTGTGGAGATACCTGAAAAGATACGATACTTTTATGAGGATCTGATATGCGAGTAGAACAGATTGCAGTATTTTTAGAGAATAAATCGGGTCGTCTGGCTGAGATTACCGCTAAACTGGCTGAAGAAAATATCAATATTCGGGCGCTCTCCGTTGCTGATACCGCAGACTTTGGTATTCTGCGTCTTATCGTTGATAACGTTGAAAAAGCCAAGAGTACTTTGAAATCCAGTGGTTTTACCGTGGGCATTACAAATGTTATTGCCGTGGAAGTTGCCGATAAGACCGGAGGTCTGGCGGGTGTCCTGAAAACCATCGAAGAAGAAAAACTGAACGTGGAATATATGTATGCCTTTGTAAATAAAACCGGAGAAAATGCCGTTCTTATTTTCCGTTTTGATGATATGGATCAAGCCATTGAGTCTTTGCAGCGTACGGGATACACGATTCTAAGTGGTAAGGAGATTTGTGCTTTATAAATTCCGGAGTTTGTCTGGAATACTAGTCCGGTGGAACCACAGAGGTTCCATCTCGATACATTTTGAAAGGGGGGAAACGATGAAAAAATTTGCATCAAAATTTCTTGTGGCGGTTGTTGCGATCACTTTTTGGGTGGCACCGGCTTTTGCCGAAAATATTAAAGTAGGCGCTATTCTTGCCGTTACCGGTGGCGCTTCTTTCCTTGGCGGACCGGAGGCTCGCAGCCTTGAGATGGTGGTTGAAGAGATCAATGCCAAAGGCGGAATCAACGGAAACACGATTGAGCTTATTATTAAAGATTCTGCAGCAAGTCCTGAAAAAGCGATCTCTTTTGCAAAACAGCTGATCGAAGAAGATAAAGTTCTTGCCATCATCGGGCCCTCCACCAGTGGCGAGACCATGAAAATCAAGAACATCTGTGAACAGGCAAAAACTCCATTACTTTCCTGTGGTGCTGCTGAGGTTATCGTGAATCCTGTTGCATCCTATGTCTTTAAAACGCCACAGAAAGATTCTTTTGCAGCAAAGAAGATCTTTATGGAGATGAACAAACTGGGTATCTCCAAAATTGCAGTACTTGCCGGAAATACCGGTTTTGGAAAAGCGGGTAAGGGACAGCTCATAAAAATTGCTCCTGAGTTTGGTATCGAAATTGTTGAAGTTGAAGTGTATGACAAAAAATCCAATGATCTCTCTGCTGTAGTTGCCAAGATTAAGGCTAACAAAGATGTACAGGCAGTTATTAACTGGTCCATCGTTCCCGCTCAGGCTATCGTTGCGAAAAATATGCGTCAGGCTGGCTGGGAAGTACCTCTGTTTCAGAGTCATGGTTTTGGAAATATCAAGTATGTACAAGCAGCTGGTGCTGCTGCCGAAGGAATTATCTTTCCTGCAGGACGTCTCCTGATTGCTGATACTCTTGCCGATGATAATCCACAAAAAGCACTGCTTATGACATATAAGAAAAATTATGAAGCGAAGTACAACGAGCCTGCATCCACCTTTGGTGGCCATGGTTACGATGCCATAACCATTCTCGCAGCAGCCATTGCTGAGGGCGGAAATGATCGTGACAAGGTACGTGCCGCAATTGAGAACCTGAAGAACTTTGCCGGAACTGGTGGTGTTTTTAATTTCTCTGCTGAAGACCATAATGGTCTTGATATGGATGCTTTCCAGATGATGACTGTTAAAGATGGAAAGTTTGTTGCCTATACGGGAAAATAATCCCGTATTAGTGCTATTGTAGAATTGACCGGACTGGAAGCAATTTCCCAGTCCGGTTTTTCTTGTTATGAAAACTTAATATATTAAATTTGTAAGCAGTCCCAGATACAGTAGGTTTACACGATCCTCCCTGCCCGCAAGAGCTTTTTCTTTGAGGGTAGGGAGGATCGTGCAAAGATGCTGTGTCTGGGATTGCTTACCCGTTTCTAATGACTACAGAACTCTTTATCCAATATCTGATGGCCGGTGTGACCTATGGCTCAATCTACGCCATTGTCGCCATTGGATTTAATATTATTTACAACACCACGGGGATAATCAATTTTGCCCAGGGTGAGTTTGTGATGTTTGGTGGGATGATCGCCATCAGTCTTCTGCCGTATATGCCTCTTCCTGTTGCCATCTTCGTTGCTGTTCTCATTACCATGCTTATTGGAGCACTTATTGAGATCTGTTTTATCCGCTGGTTGAAGTCCCCTTCGGTGCTGCGGATGATCATTATCACGATAGGCATCTCCATTTTATCACGCGAAGTCGGCGTTCATATCTGGGGGGAATCCATCCGTTCGCTTCCCTATTTTGTCGGGAATGAAATAACTTCAATTCCGATATTTGGTGCCAGAATTTCTCCGCAGGTACTGTGGGTTGTTGCGGCTTCAGCGCTTATGGTGTTGGGACTTGGTATCTTTTTCAAGACCACCTCCGTTGGCCGCGAGATGAGAGCTTGTGCCTCTAATCGCAAGGCTGCCACACTTTGCGGTATTAATACCCAGAATATGGTGACCCTTTCTTTTGTTTTAAGTGCCGGCATCGGAGCATTTGCAGGTTGCGTTATGTCTCCCATCACCTACAGCCAATATGATATGGGAACAGGGCTTGCCATTAAGGGCTTCACCGTGGCTATCCTTGGTGGGCTTGGCAGCTCTGGAGGCGCGGTTGCAGCTGGCCTGCTCCTTGGTATTATCGAAGCTTTTTCTGTGTCCGTTGTTCCTTTGGCATTTCAGGATGCTATTTCCATTTCTATTCTTTTGATTATTCTTTTTGTTCGTCCTCAGGGGCTGTTTGGATCAAAAGAAGCCGCAGGACTGTCGGAGTATTAGTGCCTTATTCCATAAAATCTGTAACGATACGATAACAAAAATGAGAGTACGTAAATATCAAACGTTGCTAATCGTAACATGGCAATTTCACCCCTCAAAGGGGTACAAAGAAACGTACCGGCTTACCGTTCATCACCGGTGTTAGAAATATGAAAAACCTACTCTCCGTTTTGCCGCTCCTTGTACTCGTTATTGGGGTTCATCTCCTGACCAGTGCCACCGACACCATGTATTATCTGACCCAGATGACCATGTCGGCCTACTACTCGCTCCTTATTATCGGCTTATGTGTCCTTATGGGCTATGCGGGGCAGATTTCATTGGGACATGCAGGTTTTTTCGCCATCGGTGGATATCTTTCTGCGGCCCTCACAACCCATAGTCTTCTTGCCTTTAAAGATACAGCTCTTGTCCGTCTGCTTGATTCGGCTGGAATGCTGATGTCCGGCCAGGATCTGTATGGTGAGGCTCTGCTTGTGGTAACTCCCTGGGCGGCCTGTGCTGTTGCTGTTTCAACTGCTGCTGTTATTGCGGTTTTTATTGGTATTCCGGTCCTGAAACTCAAAGGGCATTATCTGGCGATGGCCACTCTTGGATTTGGAATTATCATTTACCGGGTGGCACTGGCCCTTGAATATTTTGGTGAGGCCGATGGTATTTCAGAGGTTCCTGCCTTTGTTTTACTCCCAGGCCTTGTTGTGAGTGGTGATTTTAGTGATCGGGTAGTCAACTATTATATCGCCTGGGGCCTGCTTCTTATTGGTATGGTTCTTCTGCTTAATCTTATCGACTCCCGAGTTGGCAGAGCGTTGCGGGGTATTCATGGCTCCGATGAGGCAGCCGATGCCATGGGGGTAAACACCTCCCGTTTTAAATTGCAGACCTTTGTTCTCTCTGCTGTTTTTGCCGCCATTGCAGGGGTGTTCCTTACCCATTATAATGGTGGGATAGGACCATCAGAAGCGGGAGTAATGAAGTCTGTCCGTTATGTTGCCATTGTCGCCGTCGGTGGTATGGCCCATTTGTGGGGGACCCTGCTGATGGGGATTATCCTTAACTTTTTGTCCCTTCGAGGTGTCTTTGGTTCCTATGACGATGCTGTCTTTGGTCTGATCTTAATTGTGATTATGCTTTTTGCTCCCAACGGAATTTTGAGTTTGAATATCCGCCATCGAATAAAGCAGTTTATAAAGCGCGATAAACAGAACAGCGAAAGGGAGGAAAAATAACCATGGCACTCTTGGAATTAAATCAGCTAAGTAAACGGTTTGGCGGACTCCTTGCTGTAAATGATGTTTCCTTTCAGGTGGAACCGGGCCAGATTAAGGCAGTAATCGGTCCAAACGGTGCTGGTAAAACAACTCTGTTCAATATGATTTCAGGGACTTTTCCGGCAACCTCAGGAACGGTATCTTTTCAGGGACGTAAGTTGAACGGGAAGAAGCCTTTCCAGGTGGCTTCACTTGGCATGGCGAGAACATTTCAGAATATTAAAATGTTTAGTGGAATGACGGCACTTGAGAATGTGATGGTTGGCCGTCATGTCCAATCAAACGTCGGTTTTCTCTCCTCCATGTTCCGGATGCCATGGACCTGGAAAGAGGAACGTGATATACGTGAGAAGTCCCTTGAGTTGCTTGCTTTGCTAGAAATCGAGGAGTATGCCCACACCGATGCATCGAGTCTTGCCTTTGGCCAGCAGCGTGCTGTTGAGCTTGCTCGTGCGCTTGCACTTGAGCCTTCACTCCTGCTACTGGATGAACCTGCGGCGGGGCTGAATATCTATGAGACAGCAGAGGTTGGCCGGCTGATTTTAAAAATTCGTGACCTTGGTATTACAGTGCTTCTGGTTGAACATGATATGTCTCTTGTTATGGATATTTCAGATGAGATAGTGGTACTCTGTTTTGGTGAGAAGATTGCTGAAGATAGTCCAAAGAATATCCAGCAGGACCCGGAAGTGATTAAAATATACCTGGGCGAAGAGTGATGGCGTCGTAAAAACTCTTCATCTGCTTCGTTGCTTTATCTTTTATTTATTTACGACGTACGCTAGTACGCCGAAATTAAATAAAAATACGCGCCTCGCATATGAAGCTTTTTCCTTAGCCATCTCGAATTAGACCTTTTTACGAGCTTTGCAAGAGTGATTATATGCTGAAAATTCGCAACCTGGCTTCTGGCTATGGAAAGATTAAGGTTCTCAAAAATATTTCCATGCATGTTGATCCAGGTGAAATTGTCACCATCCTTGGAGCTAACGGCGCCGGGAAAACAACCCTGCTCTCAACAATTGCTGGGCTTGTGAAGGCAAACTCTGGAGAAGCCCAGTTTAAAGAAACGAATATTCTTAAAACAAAGGCCGCAGCAATTCCGGCACTTGGTTGCGTAATGGTACCAGAAGGCAGACAGGTCTTTGCCACCATGAGTGTCGAAGAAAATCTGCTTCTTGGGGGGCATGTGATTCAGAAACAGGGGAAAAAACTGCTCGCAGACCTGCTTGAACATCAGTACGAGCTCTTTCCCATTCTTCGTGATCGTAAAAAACAGCTGGCCGGGACTCTGTCAGGCGGTGAACAACAAATGCTGGCAATGGGGCGTGCTCTGATGTCAAAGCCTTCATTGGTAATGATGGATGAACCATCCACGGGACTCGCTCCTCTTATAGTAAAAGAGATTTTTCAGATTATTGAACGCCTACGGGATGAGGGAAATACTGTTCTACTGGTTGAACAAAATGCAAAGGCAGCACTTGGTATTGCTGATCGTGGCTATGTGTTGGAAACCGGAAAGATTATTGTTCAGGGGCCAGCCGAGGATCTCCTTGCTAATAAAGATGTACAAAGAGCATATCTTGGTCGTGAGAAATAGCTGTTAGCAGTTAAACATACAAATCCAATTATAAAAAAAACTATGTACTGGCAAGAAGATAAAGAGTGTATGAACCGTGGTGAGCTGGAGCAACTTCAGCTTGAACGTCTCCAATCCACCCTCTATAGAGTGGGGACCCATGTACCATTCTACCGGCAGAAATTCAGTGAGATGAAGCTTGATTATGAAAGCTTCAATTCGCTTGATGATATCCAAAAACTGCCATTTACCTATAAACAGGATCTGCGTGACAGTTATCCCTATGGTCTGTTTGCGGTGCCTCTGCGTGAGGTGGTTCGCCTTCATTCCTCTTCTGGTACAACCGGGCAGGCAACGGTTGTTGGCTATACTAAGAATGATATTAAAAATTGGTCTGATCTGGTTGCCCGTGTGTTGTGTGCAGCAGGACTCACCGCCGATGATGTGATTCAGATTGCCTTCGGGTATGGACTCTTCACCGGTGGTTTTGGTCTCCATTATGGGGCAGAGCGTCTTGGAGCATCTGTTATTCCTATTTCTGCAGGAAATACCAAACGTCAGATTCAGATTATGCAGGATTTCAAGACAACCGCTCTTGTCTGCACCCCATCCTATGCCTTAAATATTGCCGATGTTCTTTTTGATATGGGGATTAATCCAGCCGGACTTTCTTTGAAGTTTGGTCTTTTCGGGGCTGAGCCCTGGTCTGAAGCCATGCGACGTGAGATCAATACAAAGCTTGGTATCCAGGCCACGGATAACTATGGTCTTTCAGAGGTTATGGGCCCTGGAGTTGCCGGAGAATGTAGCGAATGCAACGGTCTTCATATTAATGAAGATCATTTTTATGTGGAAATCCTTGATCCTGAAACACTTGAGCCTGTTGAACCTGGTGAAGTAGGGGAGCTTGTAATTACAACCCTTACCAAGGAAGCTTTCCCCATGATTCGCTATCGGACCCGTGATCTGACTCGATTTTTTCCGGAATCATGCCCCTGTGGACGGACATTTAAGCGGATGCACCGAATCCTTGGACGTACCGATGATATGCTGATTATTAAAGGGGTCAATGTGTTTCCAACCCAGATTGAGTCGGTTCTTTTCGATATTGATGGGACTGAACCTCATTACCGAATTGTCGTGGAGAGAGAGAACCATCAGGACAAGGCAACGGTTATGGTAGAAGTTAAAGAGTCACTCTTTTCCGATCAGATGAGTAAACAGCGTGAATTAATAGATACCATACGCAAACAACTTGTTTCAGAACTTGGTATAGGAGTTGCTGTAAAACTTGTTGAAGAAAAAACCCTTGAACGTTTTGAAGGGAAAGGTCAGCGAGTAATAGATAAGAGAGAGATATGAGTCGTTTTCAAGATAGAGCACTGGATAGTTTGCGGGATGTTTCACTGGTCTGGGATTTTCAACCGGGAGCCGATGCTTCACTTCTTATTCGTATGGGAGGAACCCATGTGATCTGCGGAGTAAGCATTGAAGAGAAGGTTCCACCCTTCTTAAAAGGAACCGGAAAAGGCTGGATAACAGCGGAATATGGTATGCTTCCCTGTGCAACGGACTCACGCTATCGGCGTGAAATCGGTGGACGATCAGGAAGGACTTACGAAATCCAACGTCTTATTGGACGGAGCCTGCGAATGATGGTTGATCTAAACACTATTGGTGAACGTACCCTGCGTGTGGATTGCGATGTCTTAAACGCCGATGGCGGAACACGTACCGCATCTATTACCGGTGGTGCCCTGGCACTGCGCCGCGCGTTTCAAAAACTTGTATCCGAAGACAAGCTTGCGGAAATGCCCAAAATACTCCCGGTCGCTGCAATATCCGTTGGTATTATAGATGGGGAGGCCTCTCTTGATCTTGACTACTCTGAAGATTCAAGAGCTGAGGTTGATGCCAATTTTGTTATGAGCGGTGATGGTCGCTGGATTGAAATCCAGTCCACGGCAGAAGGTAAACCTTTCAGCTCTGATTCCTTTTTCTCCATGACGAATCTTGCGGAAAAAGGAATTCGTGAGCTTTTCGAACTTTGGAAATAAGTAACTTGTATGATGACTTATTGAGCGAAGCGATTTAATAAATCATCTATGAACAACTGTAATTTTGAAGTTTATTAATCTTTTATAGGAAAATAATAAAGTTTGTTTTTCTTGCCCAGAGTTGCAACTCTGGACAAGAAACAGTGTGTTAGGTCGATCGTAACAAGATCCATTAGAGATCGTTGAATAGCATGATCAACACACTGTACCTTTTACAAAGTCGAATAGTTGCTTAGAACACTGAAAGTATCCAGTGATTCCGAATACAAGTATGACTTCCAAAAGATAACAAACCCACTTCTACTACAAAGGTTAATAAGTATGACACAGTCTTCTGAAAAAGGAAATATTGAATTTATTGGAATTGACATTGCCAAAACCAAGATTGATATTTGTTTAGGTATTCACAACAAGAATGCTTCTTTCTCTAACTCTATCAGTGGTTTTAGGAAGTTACTGGATGTTTTGCCTCCTCCAGCAGAGAGCATTGTTGTCTTAGAGCCTACTGGTGGTTATGAGAAAGATGTAATAGTTTTTCTTCAAAAAAAATCATACCGTGTTGTTTTAGCCAATGCATTAAAAGTTCGCAGATATGCTGAAGCAATGGGTTTTTTAGCAAAAAATGACCCTATTGATAGCTATGTGATTAAAAGTTTTGGAGAGGATCTGTACCCTAAGGGAAAGCTTACAGTTTTAATCGCAAAAAGTGATGAATTTAGACAACTCGAATTATGGCTTAATCGTAGCCGCCAACTTGTTAAATTAATTACTAGCGAAAAAAATCGTATTGATAAAACAACAAATAAAGATATAAAAAAATGGCTCTTTTGAAATTTGAGTGGGTAAAAGCCCCCCTTTCAAGAGTAACCCGAAACAGGAAAAACAGTGTCTCATGTAAAAATACCGTCAAGTCAATGCAATAGATATTTTTACAGAAGACATAACTAACACCATCTTTAAGAGAAGGTGTTTTCTACCCACTCGATTTTAACAAGAGCCATTCTTTTTATGTGCCAGAGCCAGAATACCAACCATGGTTTTGCAGACCTTGCGAGTTTCCTGTTCCCTGTCAACCCACTTCCATATGACTTTATAGGTTGGGTAGGCAGAAGGTCATCACGTAATTGTGAGTATCTGAAAGCCTGAGGTTTTCGTTCAAGGCTTGTTATCACATGATGGTAATTGACCTGTCTTACGCGGCGCCCATCGGAACGACAGAAAATTCTTTGCAGAGTTTCTGTATACGTTGAACCAATATAAACATCCAGTCTGTTATCATAGATATATACCCGTAATGATGCCCCTATCAGACGAGACGGTACAGTATAAAGTACGCTATTTACCCGTATGATGCTTGATGTGCTTACCCGAACAACCTTCTCGATATAATCTGCTGTTCGATGCACAGGCAGTAGTTGCAGATATCTCATCTCCTCTTGGATTTTGTCCTTTTTGTTTCTGTTAATTGTTGCAACAATCTCTGAAAGAAATTCTTCATACGCTGCAACTGTCACAAAATCATTGGATCCTCGCAGTAGCAGAGCCTGGTGAATACACTTTTTCAAATGTCCATGTGGAGATTCAATGCTTCCATTTTCGTGCCCTTTACCACGATTATTGCGACTTGCCGTCATCCCATAATATTTACACATCTCCTGGTAGCGTGATGTTACATCTTCCACGGCATCTTTCTTCAGATTCTTGAACGCTGCAGAGAGACTATCACTTCTATGCTCATGGGGACTGCCACCAAGACGTCGCAGCGCACCCTGAAGGCCTTCAGAGAATGCGCTAAAGGATTCACCACCATGAACAACCTTCACTGAACACCAGCCACTGAAGGCAAGGCGAAAACGATATAAGAGGTGATAGAAAATTACCCCGGCAATACTTATGTCAAAGTTCTTGATTTTTGTGAAATCTGAAATCCCCATACGCCCGATAACCTGATGCTGACGAAACATCACTTCCTTGTCTGAGCTGTGTAATGCTTTCCACTTACGAATTTTACGTTGAAACGTTCGAAGTTTACTATCAGGGTATTCACCGGGATGATCCTTTTGGAGGCGTTCAAAGAGAGTAACAGGAGTGAGGTCAGATTGTTTTTTAACAACGGAACTATTTCACTGTCCCACACATTACTGAACGGATCTTTACGGGTTCTCCAGTTTCGCTTCTTCCTGCCTGTTGGCTGTAATTCCCCTTTTTCTATACGCCGACCTGATCTTTCAGATATCCCTGACTGGACTGACGCTTTCTTCTGGGTTGTGCTGTTAGCTCGTGCTTCCATGTATATCTTGACCTGTTCTGAATTAATGGGTTTGCCTGACACTAAAAACCTCCTTTGGTTGGAGTCGTTTTGTGTCAGGATTATAGCCCTGTTGAACCGGACAAGATAGTTGTCATCTAATAGTCCTTCCTTTTTTTGGTTCGACAGCTCCTTCAGATCGATTTTCCTAGCTGGTCATTAAGCCACCCTTTCTCCACATTGTTCAACGTTTTAGTTAGAGTCGACAGACGTTCCCCCTTCCACCACGTTTGCCATGTTTGGCGAGTCAGGCCGATCAGGGAAATCCGTTCCATTCTGGTATGTTGAGCAATTGTCATGCCAGACATGAAAATCCGGGTATTTTGTTTTCCCCTCTTTCTCACAAGGATTTCAGAGGGGGGATCGGCAAAAGTCGTGGTAACCGTCTATCAAAAACTCTACTTGATAGATTGGTTGATAGACGACTTGACAGACGGTTATAACTCAGCCTGCACAATCCGACGGCGGTCAATCCGACGGCGGTCACTCAGACGGCAGTCGACCTGCATGCTTATCTCTTCTTATTATTATTGAGATTTATTTTAAACAATCCAATTCAATTTTTTTATTATTTTAAATATTTAGAGCCATTTCGCTGGGCA
>CAZDJE010000103.1:0-2727 GCA_964505715.1 uncultured Desulfocapsa sp.
AATGCCTATAAACAGAAAGCTGTCAGTGAACTTGCTGTTCTTGAGGCCCAGGCTGAACTGAGTAAAACAGAGGCCCAGATAAAAGAATCTAAAGCCAGTCTGACCTCAGCCAATCTGCAACTCTCCTATACAAAAATATATGCTCCGGAATCCGGACGCATCAGTAGAAACCTTGTGGATAACGGAAACCTTGTTGGAGCGGGAGGTGAGAAAACGCTGCTGGCAACCATGGTCAAATACAACCCCATCTACGTATATTTCAACATGGACGAACGTTCATTACTCACCTTTAAAAAGCACTTCAAAGAACAGGGGAAGCATGACGTTTCACAACCTGATGTAGTCGTTGACCTCGGGCTTGACGGTGATTCCGGTTATCCCTACTCAGGTTTAGGCGATTATATAGATACTCAGGTCGATCTTTCCACCGGGACTATTCTTGTTCGTGCAACTTTTAAAAACGATGACTTCTTTATAATGCCCGGGCTTTTTGCAAAACTCCGCATTCCAATCAAGGAAGAAAAAGATGCTCTTCTTGTTCCAGAACTGGCCCTCTCTTCTGATCAGCGTGGACGTTTTTTATTGAGTGTCAAAGATGACGGTACGGTTGAATACAAAGCTGTTGAAATTGGACCTCTGGTGAATGGCCTTCGAGTCATCCGAAAAGGTATCAGCGAAGATGACAGGATAATTGTTAATGGCCTCCAGAAAGCTCGTCCCGGTGCTAAAGTAACAGCTGAAACTGCTCCCAAATAACATGTTTTTCATCTCAGTATCTTTTACTATTTAGTCAAACAGTAAAATTATCCGTTTTGCGTATCAACGATAAATACTAGCCTAAGAGATCTATCTTATGAGCCGTTTCTTCATCAATCGTCCAATTTTTGCAGCTGTTATTGCTCTTATCATCGTTCTAGCAGGTGCGGTCACCCTTACGGGATTGCCCATTGCCCAATATCCTGAACTAGCACCTCCAACGGTACAGGTTTCAACCGCCTACCCCGGTGCCAACGCACAGGTTATTGCAGATACCGTTGCCGCCCCAATCGAACAGCAGGTCAACGGCGTTGAGGGTATGATCTATATGTCGAGCACCTCAACCAACTCCGGAACATATAACCTTACGGTTTCTTTTGAGACGGGAACAGATGCTGATATGGCAGCGGTACTGGTTCAGAACCGTGTTGCAATTGCCATGGCGTCTCTCCCCGAGGAAGTAAAAAATATCGGTGTTACCACCAAGAAACGATCGAACTCCATTGTTCTTATGGTAACACTCACCTCGCCTAATAAAACATATGACAAATACTATCTCAGCAACTACATAACTCTCCGTTTAAAGGACGAAGTTTCACGTGTAGAAGGTGTTGGTGATGTCAGTGCCTACGGTGCAGGTGATTATTCCATGCGCATCTGGCTCGATCCAGACCTCTTACGTTCCAGAGACCTGACCACCAGCGATGTTGCAAATGCCCTGCGTGAACAAAATGTTCAGGTTGCTGCAGGCCAAATTGGTGCCCCCCCCGCACCTTCAGGACAGGCCTTCCAATACACCATTAACACTCTGGGTCGCCTGAGCAGCCCTGAAGAATTTGGCAACATTATTGTAAAACAGGCACCCGGTGGTAAAATCACCCGCGTAAAAGATATTGCAAAGGTGGAGATGCAGTCAAAAGATTACACCACTGGCACCAGGTTAAATGGCGAAGAAAGTGCCCTGATGATGGTTTATCAGCTACCCGGTGCCAATGCCATTGCCCTAAGAGAGCAGATCGCGCTCAAAATGGAGGAACTTAAGAAGTCCTTCCCTCCTGATCTTGAGTACCAGATCCCCTTTGACACCACCCTCTTTGTTGAGGAAGCCATTGCAGAAGTTGAAGAAACCATCTGGATTGCCATTGTTCTTGTTCTCATCGTTATTTTTGTTTTCCTTCAAGACTGGCGGGCAACCCTTATTCCTCTGATAACCATCCCAGTTTCCCTGATCGGTACCTTTGCCGCCATGGGATTGATCGGGTTCTCCATCAATATGGTTACACTTTTTGGCATTGTCCTTGCCATTGGTATTGTTGTTGACGATGCCATCGTGGTGGTGGAAAACACCATGCGAAATATTGATGAACATAAAATGAATGCCAAGGAAGGTGCTCTTGCTGCCATGGAGGAAGTAACCGGTCCGATCATTGCGACTACCCTTGTACTTCTTGCAGTTTTTATCCCAACAGCTTTTCTTGGCGGCATAACAGGTCAGCTCTACAGACAGTTTGCCCTCACCATTGCAGCATCCACCTTTTTCTCAGCTATTAATGCACTTACTCTCAGCCCAGCTTTATGTGCCCTCATTCTTCGGCCCACCCCTGATAAGAAAATGTTCTTTTTTCGGTGGTTTGATGCCATGTTTGATAAATCCCTGAACATGTATGAGGCCGTTGTGCGGATCATGGTGCGCAGGTCCCTTATCACAATGCTCCTCTTTGGTGGCATAGCCTTTGCCGCCTGGACAGGATTTACCGGCCTTCCAACAGGATTTATCCCGACAGAGGATCAGGGATACGCCATGTATGCAGTGCAGCTACCCGATGCCTCTTCTCTTGAGAGAACCCAAGCTGTTGTCGAAAAGCTTGAAAAAGTACTCGCCACCATGCCTGGTGTAAAAGATGTTATTGCCGTCACCGGTTTTTCACTTCTTGACGGAGCGACCATGTCCAATGGTGCTGCGCTATGGGT
>CAZDJE010000103.1:2827-5712 GCA_964505715.1 uncultured Desulfocapsa sp.
GGAGCTAGTACCCCCGGTTTCAGTTCCGGCCAGTCAATGAATGCCATGGAGCAGATTGCAGCCCAGACACTTCCTAATTCCATGGGCTCTGAGTGGACAGGAATGTCCTTCCAGGAAAAAAATGCCAGTAATCCAGGTCCTATCTTTGCCATCTGTATTATACTTGTTTACCTGGTACTTTGTGCCCAATATGAAAGCTGGTCCATCTCTATTGGTGTTATCCTGGCAGTACCACTGGCGCTTCTTGGAACCGTTATTGCTCTGATGGTTCGCCACATGGATAACAACGTGTATACCCAGATCGGTATTGTACTGCTCATTGCTCTTGCTTGTAAAAATGCTATTCTCATTATCGAGTTTGCCGTTGAAGCACGTGAAAAAAAGGGCATGTCAATTTTTGATTCAGCCATGGATGCAGCAAAACTCCGGTTTCGCCCTATCCTTATGACCTCATTTGCCTTTATTTTAGGTGTTTACCCGCTAGTTATTGCCAATGGCGCTGGAGGTGCTTCAAGGCAGGCCCTTGGGACCGCTGTTTTTGGCGGTATGATTGCAGCAACATTGTTAGCTGTTCTCTTTGTCCCCGTTTTCTACAAGGTAATTCAGGGGAGTAGTGAACGCTTCTTCCCACCTAAAAAACATCAGAAAGCGATCGAAAAGCCCTAGGATACAGCTATAAAAAACGTGATGCTGTGAGTCCATTCCCTTCCATTCTCCCTACGATCATTGTTTAAAACTTTTTGCAGGACAGATACCATTATGAGATTTTTTCCTTTTTTCCTTTTCCTGAGCCTTATTTGCCTATCTCTTACAGTCCCTCTTTCTCCACTCATTGCAGCAGAAGCAGTAGTAAGCCTTGAGGGCGTCCCACCGGATCAGGTTAATTCCGTACTTGCTAAATTAAGCGATGAACAGGTCCGCAGTCTCCTTGTCTCCGAACTTGCAAAGGACCTTGCCCCTGGCGACAAAAACAGTGGAAAAAATACCGGCCTTGTTGGCAAGACAGCGAACATGCTCCATGTGCTAGACAACACTGAGAGTGACAACGAACATGCAATAGGATTTTTATCAGCTGTGGTAAATATGCCTCGTAACTATATCGCAATGATCAAAAAAAATGGAAATGGTTCTGTTAGCACCTTCTTTTCCATAATAGGCCTTGTGTTACTAGTGTTTGGAGCAGCCTGGTGCACAGAATTTTTCGCCAGAAGATTTACCGCAAATTTCAGGGAACAATTTCAGAAAAAAGCAATCCCGGATCTTGATGGACCCATGCGTTTTATTGCCGGTCTTATGTTGGCAATACCCAATTTTATTCATATTCTTATTTTTTCAGCAGCTGCTTTTCTATTCTTTTTTCTGCTTCCAATAAGTGAAATTTCTCACTCTCGATTAATTTTTATGGCAATCTTCTCTGTCATCTTGTTTCACCGTACTCTCTCAAATATTTTAAGAATATTCCTTGCGCCACATTCTGAGGCTCTTCGAGTCTTCCCCCTCGACGACAAGGTCGCACAAACTGTTCAAGCGAGCATTCTGTTTCTCTGTTCCTACACATTCTCAGCAATCACCACTCTTGCCCTGTTAAAAGAGCTGCACCTTGATAAGAAATCCCTCAATATGATGGTAATGGTTTTGGCGACCATTCTGATCCTGCTTATTCTCAATATGGTTCTGCGCAGTCGTCACTATGTTAAAAACCAAATCCTCGCAAAAAGTGAACTCAACCAAACCAGAAACTGGGTGGTCGAACAGTTTGCTCAGTTCTGGCACATTCCTGCTCTTTTCTACTTTATCGTTATCTGGGGAATTATGGTGGGAGATGAATTAACAGGTGTCCGGAGAGGGAACTCTGCCTTCCTGATGAGCATACTTCTGCTTCCGCTCTTTATTGTGTTTAACAGTCTTGGCCAGTGGGTGGTACGTGTTGCCATCAATACTCTTAGAATTTATAATCCCGAGGATGAGGAGTCAAGCGATCCTGAAATTCAGCAAAAGCTAGCAGAATCTAAAGAGCGTGAAAGAAAACTCTACGTCACAACCTCCCGTGGCATGACTCTGGCCATCCTTGCCACACTTTTGATATGGGTTATGAGTCTTTGGGATATTCATATTCCCTATGCCTCTGATTTAACAAACGCAGTTTTTCAATCACTGATTGCACTCGCTTTTGGATTAACCGCCTGGAGATTCGCCTCAAGTTATATTGAGAGAAAAATGCTGGAATCCACACCTAAAACAGAAGAGTCAGAAGAAAGTGACGATGAATGGGGAGGTGCTGCCGCCCGAGGCAGAAGTTTCACCCTTCTTCCCATGCTTCGTAAATTTATCGCCTCTGTTTTGCTGGTAATGGTAGTCCTGGTCATTCTCTCTTCGCTTGGGGTTGATATCGGACCTCTTCTTGCTGGTGCCGGTGTTGTCGGAATCGCCGTTGGATTTGGTGCACAAAAACTGGTAAGCGATGTCTTTTCTGGATTCTTCTATTTACTTGATGATGCTTTCCGCGTTGGCGAATTTATAAAGGCCGGTTCTGTTTCAGGAGCTGTTGAATCTATTACCCTAAGAAATGTTATGCTTCGCCATCCTCGTGGTATGCTTCAAATCGTACCGCACAGCCAACTCGGCTCTATTACCAACTTTATGCGTGGTGGTATCATTGAGAAATTCAACCTGGAATTTCCATATGACACTAATGTTAATAAGATACGTAAAGTGATAAAGAAAGTCGGCCAGACCATGCTTGCTGATGAAGAGTTTAAAGAAGACTTTATCCAGCCCATTAAATCAGCCGGTGTCAGGGAAATGTCCGGATCTATAATGGTTATCAGAGTCAAGTTCAAGGTCCATCCCGGTGCTCAATTTGTTATCAAACGTGAAGCCTTTCG
>CAZDJE010000103.1:5812-12709 GCA_964505715.1 uncultured Desulfocapsa sp.
GCTGGAAAATAATCTTATTTTCTCGCTGTTTCCTGATTTTTTCCACAAGGAGTACAATCGTGAGCCCTGCCAAAAAAAACATAGATAGTAAACAAGAGGATATCAATAAACTCAAGCGCGCTTTTGCCTACAATATTTTTTATAAGCAGGGCGTCACTGTCCGTCGTGCAAGCCTGAACGACTATTATCTCGCCGTTTCCCATACGCTAAGAGATAAAATGCAGCATCTTTTTATCAACTCTGCAGAAGCACTCCTTGATAAAAATTCAAAAATTATCTGCTATCTCTCGGCCGAATTCCTGATGGGACCTCACCTTCATAATAATCTGGTCAACCTTGGCCTCTATGATGACTTTAACCAGGCTACAAAAGAGAGTGGCCTTGACCTCAAAGAAATCATCGATCATGAAGAAGAACCAGGGCTTGGAAATGGCGGACTTGGAAGACTCGCTGCCTGTTACCTGGATTCCCTGGCATCCCTTCAAATTCCCGCAATCGGTTACGGAATACGCTACGAATATGGCATGTTTGATCAGGAAATTGAAAACGGCTGGCAGAAAGAAATCAGCGACAGATGGTTACACTCCGGCAACCCCTGGGAAATCAAGAAACCAGATATGACGTGCGCTGTAGGCTTTGGCGGTCAGACAGAAGTTTACCACGGAGAAAATGGAACGCGAAGAATGCGCTGGAGACCGGCACGTGTTATTGCCGGTGTTCCCTACGACACGCCTATCCCCGGCTATAAAGTAAACAATGTCAATATACTCCGGCTTTGGAGTGCTGAGGCCAATGCCTCCTTTGATTTTGAAGAATTCAACACGGGTGATTATTACGGTGCCGTTGAAGATAAAATTGCTGCAGAGACCATCACCAAAGTCCTCTATCCCAATGACAAACAATTTCGCGGTAAGCAGTTGCGACTTGAACAGCAGTACTTTTTTGTCTCCTGCTCGCTTCAGGATATGATCCGTACCCACCTTTTCACCCATGATTCACTGGATAATTTCCATGATGCCTTCGCAGCCCAACTCAATGATACCCATCCCTCAGTTGCGGTTCCCGAGCTTATGCGTCTTCTGGTGGATGAGCATCACTACGACTGGGATAAGGCCTGGGAAATTACCCGTCAAACCCTCTGCTACACGAATCATACTCTGCTGCCTGAGGCGATGGAAAAATGGGAACTTACCCTGTTTGGCGACCTTCTCCCCAGGCATCTGGAGATAGTGTATGAAATCAACAGTCGTTTTCTTGATCAGGTTCGTATGAAATACCCTGGTGATGAAGCCCGTATTGACCGGATGTCCATTATAGATGAATCAGGCCCAAAATATGTTCGTATGGCAAACCTTGCCTGTATTGGCTCCAAAGCGATCAACGGTGTGGCCGCCATGCACACAGATTTGCTGCGAAAACATACTCTGGCCGACTGGAACAGTATGTATCCTGGAAAAATCCGTAATGTTACAAATGGTGTGACACCAAGACGCTGGATAGCAGTAAGTAATCCTCGCCTTACCAGCCTGATTATCGATGCCATTGGTGAAAAGTGGCTTACCAATCTTAACGAGTTACGCGGCCTTGCTCATCATGCTGACGATGCATCCTTTCAGGAGGCGTGGCTTGATGTAAAAGAAAAAAACAAGACAGACTTTGCAGCCGTTATTAAACAGAAGCAGAATATCATAGTTGATCCGCAATCCATGTTTGATGTCCAAGTAAAACGCATCCATGAATATAAACGTCAACATTTAAATGTTCTGCATATTGTCACCCTCTACAACAGAATAAAAGAAAACCCCGATTGTGAAATCACCCCTCGCCTCTTTGTCTTTGGTGGAAAGGCAGCCCCCGGCTACTTTATGGCCAAGCGCATGATTAAGCTTATTACCTCGGTTGCCAAAGTAGTGAATAATGACCCCGACGTCAGGGACAGATTGAAAATCTATTTTATTCCCAATTACAACGTAAAAATAGGCCATTCAGTCTATCCGATGACGGATCTCTCCGAGCAGATCTCTCTTGCAGGTAAGGAAGCCTCGGGTACCGGAAACATGAAGTTCTCCATGAATGGGGCTCTCACCATTGGAACACTCGATGGTGCAAACGTTGAAATCCGTGAAGAAGTTGGTGCTGAGAACTTCTTCCTCTTTGGCCTAACCGTAGAAGAAGTGATGGAACGCCAGTCAAACGGGTATCACCCAATGGATTATTACCATGGAAATGAGAACCTGCGAAAGGCCATAGACCTTATAGCCACCGGGCACTTTTCCCATGGAGACAGGGATCTGTTCAAACCAATCGTAGACTCGCTCCTCTACGATGATCAATATATGCTGTTTGCCGATTATCAGGCGTACATCGACTGTCAGGATAGGGTCTCGGAGATGTATCGCGATAAAAAGCAGTGGACCAAAATGTCCATTATCAATGCCTGTCGCATGGGTAAATTCTCATCGGACAGATCAATCACCGATTATGCCAAAAAAATATGGGATGTCCAACCCTTCCCGGTGGAGTTAAAATGGCAAACACTCCCGGAAGATGGTGTCCTGTTTTCTCCAGAAGAAAAAAACATTTAACTATTCAAACCTGGGCGATACATTATGAAAAAACTGACAACCCCAAGAATTGACCGCTGCATCGGATGCCACTCCTGTTCCCTTGCCTGCGCACGATTGGTTCACAAACAAATTTCCTGGGATACAGCAGGCATACGAATAAAATCTTCAGGTGGGCTTACCACGGGATTTAAAGCAAATCATTGTCTCGCCTGCGACCCGGCACCCTGTGCTGACGCCTGTCCGACAGGTGCTTTTTCATATCGGAAAGGCGGTGGCGTTATTGTAAAGAAAAAACTCTGCATCACCTGCGGTGAATGTGTTGCAGCCTGCCCCATCGATGCAATTGCCCAGGACTATACCGGAGCTGTTTATGTATGTATCCATTGCGGCCGCTGTGTGGACTACTGTCCCCATAACTGTCTTGAACTGGAAGAAATCAGCAGCGACCAAAACGATACCATCAAAGAGGTGACTGTATGATTCGGGATCACTTTAGAATTCTTGTCGTTAACCTCACCTCCGGGAAAGGCCAGGTTGTTCACCTTGATGGCCGCAATACAGAGGTTGGAGGCAGTGGTCTTGCCGCCCTTCTCTTTCAAAAATATGGGCTGCTGGATCAGCCATGGGATGCTCCGGAGCAGCCTATCATTTTTGCGATTGGCCCACTCACCGGATATTTCCCACTGATGAGCAAGACAGTCTGTAGTTTTAAATCACCCTATCATGATCAGTATACAGAAAGTCATGCAGGCGGCAGATCTGCCCTCTCTTTATGTTTTGCAAACCTGGACGCCTTGGTTATTGTTGGAAAGTCAGAAAGGCTCTGCTGCCTGAGTGTCAGTTCAAGATCACTCGATATTAAAGATATTGATTTTATGAGGGGCATGGACGTTGATGAAACAGGAAAACTTCTTCGTGGGATGTCAAAAGGATCAGGACATCGAACTATCCTCCGTATTGGCCCAGCAGGTGAAAACGGAGCATCCATGTCCTGCATTAATGTGGACACCTATCGTCATTTCGGCAGACTAGGCGGTGGTGCGGCTCTTGGAGCAAAAAATCTTAAAGGAATCATCATCCACGGTGATGCAATTTTCCCAATTCCTGACAACAAGGAGTACAACAAACTCTTTGCAGAGGTGCACAAACAAGTTACTGCCACCGATATGATGAAAAAGTATCATAACCTTGGCACCCCAGCAAACCTGCAGGGGCTCAATGACATTAAATCCCTGCCATGGAGAAATCTACAGGCCACAAGCGACCCCGCCATTGACAAAATCAATGGAGAACGCTTTGCAACGGATACTCTGCTTCGTAATTCCGCCTGCTCTGGTTGTCCTGTTGGCTGCATTCATGTTGGCTATATCCGTGAGATGTTTAATGCGAATCATCGTTACACCTTTAAGCAGGTCGCCTACGACTATGAGATGATATTCTCACTCGGCACCATGCTTGGCGTAACGGATACCAGCTCTGTCTTAAATATCCTTGATTGTATGGAAAAGGTAGGACTAGATGCTATGTCCGGTGGCGTAGCACTCGCCTGGGCCACTGAAGCCACAGAAAAAGGCTTAATTTCCAACCATGAAACCATTGTAAAACTGAGTTTTGGCGATGCCGAGGCATATCAGCAGGCAACTAAAATGCTTGGGACTTGCCACAACGATTTTTACAGACTTCTTGGCAAAGGGAGTTTACAGGCAGCAGCGGAATATGGAGGCGAAGATTTTGCCTGTGTACTCGGCCAGGAAATGGCAGGATATGCCACGGGAGAGGTTTTCTTTGCTGCCCAATCTCTGGGCTTTAGACACTCCCACCTTGATAGTGGCGGCTACTCCTACGACCAGAAACACTCGGATCAGGATATACAAGGTGTCACGGATTTTCTGATTAGTGATGAGGCGAGTCGTACCTTTATGACCTCCATGGTCTCCTGCCTCTTTGCGCGTGGCGTCTATAAAAATGAAATTCTGGCCGATTGTCTAAACTCCGTTGGCTATTCAGAAATTGCAGCAAATATTGATCCATTAGGAGTCCATATCCAAAAAATGCGGTGGAAAACACGCTTCGCCACGGGTTTTAATCCGGAAGCTATCACCATCCCCAAACGCTTCTATAAAATAAAAACCTGGAAAGGTGCTATTGATCCTCTGTACCTCAACGCTTTAAAAACTGAATACGGAAAGGCCATCACAAACCTTACAAAGAGTGAAAATGAATAATCAGGATAACTTTTATAGTTTTAGCGATCACGAAACCCTGTGCAGTGCGCTCGCGGATGTAATTAGCTCCATACTGCAAAAAGGGATTATAAAAAATGGGCGGGCAAGTCTTATGGTATCCGGTGGCTCCACCCCGGTACTCCTCTTCAAAACACTTTCAAATAAAAACCTGCCGTGGACTAATATTGATATAGGTCTTGTCGATGAACGCTGGGTCGCAGCCGATGATAATGATTCAAACGAACATCTGGTCCGCACTCACCTCCTGCAAAACCATGGGGCTGCTGCAAACTTCACAGGAATGAAGACTCCTGCGGAGACGGCCACCGATGGAGAGAATGAATGTTCGAACAATCTTAGGAAGATTCATCACCCCTTTGATGTACTGCTTCTTGGTATGGGAGGGGATGGCCATACCGCTTCACTCTTTCCCGGCGCCGAAAAACTGAAAGCTGCAACGGAAATGAACTCAGGTAAAATTTGTATTGGGATCACTCCTGTAACGGCATCTCATGAACGGATGACTCTTAGCCTGCCGGCAATTCTAGCTGCAGAAAACATCTTTCTCCATATCACCGGACAGGATAAGAAAAATGTCTTGGAAAAAGCACTTATCGCAGGTGAAGCAGAAGAATTTCCTATCCGTTTTATCCTGCAACAAAAAGAAACTCAATCTAACTTCAATATATACTGGGCACAATAGCGGAGACATTTATGCACAAGGGAATACAGAGAGTTACAGATCGTGTGATCGAGAGGAGCAAATCCCATCGCGAACACTATCTGCAACGGATAGAAGAAGCAAAGGGAGACGGTGTGTTTCGCAACAAACTCCCCTGCTCAAACCTAGCCCATGACCTTGCTGGGTCTGTTGGAACATGCCGAAGTGCCCTGCTCGATAAAGACACTCCAAATATTGCTATAATCTCGGCCTATAATGATATGGTATCTGCCCATCAACCATATGAAAAGTATCCGAAAATCATCAAGGAAGCCGTCGCCCAGGCTGGTGGTAATGCGCAATTTGCAGGCGGCGTCCCCGCAATGTGCGATGGGGTGACCCAGGGTGAACCTGGAATGGATATGAGCTTAGTCAGCAGAGACGTTATCGCCATGTCCACGGTTATCGGGCTATCCCATAACGTTTTTGATGGTGCTATCCTTCTGGGAGTGTGCGATAAAATCCTCCCTGGCCTTCTGATGGGCGGTCTCCAGTTTGGTCACCTGCCAATGATCCTTATCCCTGCTGGCCCTATGACATCGGGCATTGCCAATAAGGATAAGAATAAGGTTCGGGAAGCCTACGCCAAGGGTGAAATTGATCACAGTGAACTGCTTGCCTCTGAAGTCAAGGCCTACCACAGCCCTGGTACCTGCACTTTTTACGGAACGGCAAACTCCAATCAACTCATGGCTGAGATGCTTGGTATGCATCTCCCTGGAAGCTCCTTTGTGAACGCTGGAACAAAACTTCGTGATGCCCTCACCAGATCCGCAGCAAAACAGATTAGCTCCATGACTCATCTTGGAGATAATTACACACCGCTTGCTCATGTTATCAGTGAAAAATCAATTATCAACGCCATTGTTGGTCTTATGGCCACCGGTGGTTCCACTAATGAAACCATGCACCTTGTGGCCATAGCAAGGGCCGCTGGAATACGGATCGACTGGAATGATTTTTCCGAAATATCAGATATCACACCACTTCTTATTCGCATTTATCCAAACGGTTCCGGCGATATCAATTCCTTTCAGCACGCAGGTGGAATGAGTCTGCTGATCAGAGAACTCCTCAAAGGTGGACTGATCCACGAAGATGTACAAACCGTTGCCGGAAAAGGTTTTCAACGTTACACCGAAGAACCTATCCTGAGCAATGAAACCCTCACCTGGCAGCAAGGTCCGGAACAAGCCGCAGACAGCTCTATCCTTGCTACGGTTAATAAGCCCTTTGAACAGATTGGCGGTATTAAAGTTCTTTCCGGCAATCTTGGTCGTGCCATTATGAAAATATCGGCGCTAGCCGATGGTGAAAAGACCTTCGTTGAAGCGCCAGCAATGGTCTTTAACTCCCAGCAGGAGCTTGAAGATGCCTTTCAAGC
>CAZDJE010000104.1:0-3024 GCA_964505715.1 uncultured Desulfocapsa sp.
CGCTTGTGATTGATCCCAAATCGTACCCTCTATAAAAGCGGGAAACTTCAGTTTATAAAGAGAACCAGCTAGTTTCTCTGAGGACATGCAGTTTATGTTTTCTTTTTTTTCGAATGTTGGGAGCTGGTGAAATAGCTTGTGAATTTCCAATATGTAAAAATGAAAAGGGAGTGATTTTAATATTGCAGGTGGTGTTTTTAAAATTTTTCTCTTTTTCTTCTGTTCTGTAATAAAAATAAAAATTGCTTTTAAATATTTAACATTTTTTTCTTTCTTCTCAGGGTAACGACATAGTGCCTCGTATATTTTAATAAATTCGTCGTACATTTCATCTTGAATAAAATAAAAAAATACCTCTAATTTCATTTTTTTAAAATTAAGTAATAAAAATCTGGTGTGTATATCCTCTCGCTGTGAGATGGCATCAACTAAACACGTGATTTTGTCTCGTTGCTTCTCCGTAAGAAATGGGTAATCGTTTGGTGATATGGTCCAGTTCTCTGCTATTGTATTTACACTTTGTTTCAGTAAGTGCTTCCAGTTGGAAGTTTGTTTTTCATTCAATAAAATTACAAATAGGACTTTGATGCATAATTGTTTGTTTAAACGAAAAGTCTTCTTAGATTTTGACTGATGCTGATACAAATATTTAAGCAGGTATAATAATTCACGCAGTTCATCACCATTAAAGGAATTTCCTTTTTTCCGAATTGATAACGAACAATTCTCAACAAAATGTCCAATTCTAGAAGTAATTATTTCTTCGTATCTGGACAAGCCACATTCGTTTATGATCTGATCAAGTTGATTGTGAACTGACATAATTACTCATTTTTTGTTGACATCATGAATAGCCAAGAACTTAGTCAATATCCTTTGTTGAATAGAAAAATTCCCTGAGTGTTGAATCCGCCCAAGGCCCTGTCACTATCAAGAAAATTATCGACTAAGTCGATTCCTTCAAAGTATTTGGCCATTCTGCCCTAGCATTCAGAGGAGTTCAGAGGACATCAAGCTTTAATTCTTTTCAGTCAAACCAAACTTAACATATTTACACTAAGTCTTGACTGCACCTCTACCAGAAAGAAACCATTACACAATACACAGTATTTTTAGTATTTCATGCATAATTATAGTAATATCAATTGTATTGTTAGCATTTTGACACGAAGGTACTAAACTTGCTTATAGGAAAGCGGTCGTATTATTATGGGACAGATCACGGTTAAATTGCAAAAAACCGTGGTCTCGAATGGCACTTACCAGCCTGCTTCATTCCTGCTGAGGCTGTTTTCTTCCAGGCTTATTGAGTTTAATTTTTCCAGAGGGAAGCGGGCAAGGAATTTCTCCCAGAGTTCGTACCGATGTTCAATTGGTTCACTCATTGTTTCTGGCTTTATTCTCAATCATCATGCTCAGTTGTTCCAAGTCTGCTTCAGTGGTTTGGTCGGCTTCGAGTTGCAGCCGTTTATTGTGGAACCGGTAATACTCTTTTTCTGCCAGCTCCTTTGCCATCTGATTGGAAATTTGGCCTGCATGGTCAAGTATATCTCGGTCATTGAGGCTGAGAAAACCGTCGAGTTTGCTTATCCAGTCTCCCATATATGCATTGTAATGCGACGCATGGCCTGACCTTCAGCAAAGACTAGGTATTGTTCAACCAAATTATTAAGGGCTTCAAGCTCTTCCTGATTGAGATAATTCTTGGCTGTCAACACATCTTGTTTTCTGACCTTTGCGCCACGCCAGTTGCTCAGCCCCATATTGTCTTTGCTGTGATCGGCCCGGTGGTGGATGATCTCAGCAGCGGTTTGGCCAGTGATGGCCCAGTGCATTTTGTTCTGTACTGTCTTGAAAAAGCTTATGCTGACATCCAGAGTGGGGTCGTAGTCAACTGATGTTGCGTAGATGTCGGTAAATTTTCGATAGAACCGCTTTTCCGAGGTGCGGATATCCTGAATGCGGCGGAGGAGCTCGTCAAAATAGTCAAAGGGCTGATCCGGGTTTTTCAAGCGTTCGTCGTCTAGGACAAACCCTTTGACGATAAACTCGTGGATATGGAGGGTGGCCCATTGGCGGAAGCGGGTGGCCACATGTGATTTTTGCGGTACCCCACGGAGATGACGGCGTCGAGGTTATAGAAATTTGTCTGGTATTTCTTGCCGTCGGCAGCAGTTGCAAAGAATTTCTTTACAACTGCATGTTCATTCAGTTCTCCTTCGGTAAAGATGTTTTTCAGGTGCTGTCCGATGTTCTGTTTACTCGTCTGAAACAGCTCGGCCATATATTTTTGACTGAGCCAGACTGTCTCGTCCTGGAGCTGTACTTCAAGGCGAGTTGCGCCGTCTTCGGATTGGTAGATCAGTAATTTTGAGCTATTTTGGGTGCTTGGTTCGTTCATAATTGCTCTGCCTCTCGGTTGATGGTCCTCCACCTTGTTTGTCACCCATTTTTAAGACTGGAATACCATTGATCTCATCAAATGATTTTTCTGACGAACATGCTGTTAGAATTACAAACCAATTAGTCAACATAATACTGTAAATCTATGGTGCTAACCGTATGTTGGGCGGCGCATATGTACCAAAATAGAATTGGTGTTGTACCAATCGACAAAGTAGTCGAAACCCTAAAAATGAAAAATCCGGCATAGTGTTAATCTTATTAAGAAAAACACCATGCCGGATAGTCGAATGGTGGAGGCGGCGGGAGTCGAACCCGCGTCCAAAAATGCTCCCCTCACGTATCTACATGCTTAGTTCCGGGCTTTAATTTCGCGTCAGGGGCCCCGCCGGAACCAGAGTACCCTGACACTATTCTGCTAAATCTTATTCTATTACCGGCAGACGCAGTAGAAGAACCAGCCCGTTAGTCGGCGTTCCGATCCAGCCTTACGGGCGAAGGCCGGGGGAACGGCACAGCAGTCTAAGCTGCCAGTGCGGTGTTATAATCGTCGGCGATTATAATTAAATGCCTATCGGTTTTACGAGCAGATAGAAAGCTCGGCATGCAACGTATAGCTTA
>CAZDJE010000104.1:3124-4934 GCA_964505715.1 uncultured Desulfocapsa sp.
CCCCGTGAAAGGGTGTAGATTTCTTTTTCGGATACGGGAAAACCAAGCTTAATGAGTTCTGATCCTTTCATCTCAAATGATTCGGCACAATCCGGACAGATGGTTCGCACCAGACGCTGGGCAAGAGCTCCAAGGAGAGTTGATGAGATAAGAAATGGTTCCAGCCCAAGGTCTCGTAGTCGTACAATGGATGAAACAGCATCGTTGGTGTGCAGGGTTGAAAAGACCAGGTGACCGGTCATTGCTGCTTGCACTGCATGGGATGCTGTGTCGAGGTCGCGAATCTCACCTATCATGATTACATCGGGGTCCTGGCGCAGGATATTTCTGAGAATCGTTGAAAAAGTGACATCGATAAGTGGCTGAACAGAGATCTGGTTAAAGGCTTCGTGTACCATTTCCACCGGATCTTCAATGGTTACAATGTTTCTTTCCGGGGTGGCGATTTTTTCAAGAGTTGAGTAGAGCGTGGTGGATTTACCAGACCCGGTGGGCCCTGTAACCAGCACAATACCGTGCGGCGATTGAATAAAAGAGTTGTAGACAATACGGTCTCTTTGTGAAAAGCCAAGTACATCCAGGTCCTGAAAAATGACATCCGGATCAAGAATACGCATGACCACTTTTTCGCCAAAGGCGACCGGAACGGTGGAAACACGAATTTCTGCCTCCTTGCCACCGCTTAAAGAGAGTTTTATGCGACCATCCTGGGGCCTTCGTTTCTCCGCTATATCGAGTCGTGCCAGGAATTTTATGCGGGCTACAATTGCGGAATGAACAGCTTTTGGAAGATTATAAATAGTGTGCAGTGCACCGTCTATTCGAAAACGGATCATACAGTTATTACGCTTTGGCTCCACATGAATATCGCTGGCGGTCTGGTCGAGGGCGTAATTGAAAAGGTGATTAACTGCGGATTTAATGTGTTGATCAGATGATGAAATTTCCTTTGCGGAGGATATTTTGACAAATTGTTCAAGGTTGCCGATATCAACTGAACCGCCAACACCTGGTCCACTAAATTGGTCTTCCGCCGCACTGATTGACCGTTGAAAGCCAAAAAATTCGGAGAGAATTTTCTTAATATCGGATTTAGGCGTGAGATATGGTTTGATTGTTACCTGATTTGCCTGTTCGATATCTTTTAAAACCGTTTTGTTATCAGGATGATAGATTGCGACTTCCAGGATGCCATTCTGGAAATTAAAAGGTAGCAGCAGGTGGCCGATGGCAAAGTTTTTTGGGATAGTTTTGGTAACTATATCAATATCCAGATTGAGTGGATCAAGTTTTTTAAACGGGAGGCCGCAGGATTGGCTGACTGCCAGCATAATGGCGTCTTCATCGAGGGGGGTGTCTTTGTTGTCCCCCATATCCAGTTTCAAGGAAACAATAACATCAACAAGATCGGGATAACTTTTATCAAATTTTCTGTCTGCACCAAATTGTTTTAGCAGTTTCTGGCGCTGTTTACCCTTCTCGAGGGTGATAAATTGTCGCTGTTTTTGGGTGATGAGCCCTTTTTTGCTGAGGATATCCAGCAAAGCATCGCTGTTTAGTAGTGCCATGGAACGCTCACGGATTGAATAATGTTCTAAGAATATAACTTCTTCTATTGTGTTCTTTTTTCTACGCTTTATCAAGAAACTTTTAACTCTTCCAGCTATCTGGTATAAACTGGATGCAGTGCAGTTTCAAATTCAATCTGACCAAACATTCAATTTCGGGAACTATCCATGTCATTAATTGTCAGCCAGTTATATCGAAAGATCGATAAGAATCGGGAATATTGTTTTAATATCGAATCCAG
>CAZDJE010000104.1:5034-12626 GCA_964505715.1 uncultured Desulfocapsa sp.
GTTAAGAAAAACAATCGAAACCCTACCATTGTTGAAATCATGGATCTGAATAATGCTAATTCAGAGCACTCTAGGCACGGTTTCTTCGGAGGCTTGCAGGTTGTTGATGGGGTGATGCAGGATGAAACCCTGTTTGGCATGGTAAAAGATACCCTGGCCCAAAATCCCAAGGGCAGCCTCGTTGCCTTTAAAGATAATTCCAGTGTGGTGGCAGGGCATGCTATTCATACCATAATGCCCGAGACCCCAGGCCTGCCCTGTGCCCTGAAAGAAAACGATGCAACCTACCATATGTTGCTTACGGCCGAGACCCATAATTTCCCCACGGGAGTAGCACCCTTTCCAGGGGCTGAAACCGGAGCTGGTGGACGTATTCGTGACGTCCAGGGAACGGGGAAAGGTGGTTTTGTAATAGCTGGAACCACCGGCTACTGTGTGGCAAATCTCCATATCCCCGGATACACTCTGCCATGGGAAAACTCCTACCAATGTCCCGAGAATCTCGCCTCAGCGCTCGACATTGAGATTGAGGCTAGTAATGGTGCCTCCGATTACGGGAATAAGTTCGGTGAACCCATGATTCAGGGTTTCACCCGTTCCTTTGATCTACGTCTTGAAAATGGCGAGCGTTGGGGATTTCTGAAACCCATTATGTTTACGGGTGGTATCGGGCAGATCGATGACAGGCATACGGATAAGGATAAAGAACTGAAGGGAATGAAGATCGTTCAGGTGGGTGGCCCTGCCTATCGGGTCGGCTTTGGCGGTGGTGCTGCATCTTCCATGTTACAGGGAGAAAATGTTGAGGAACTTGATTTTAATGCGGTTCAGCGTGGCGATGCGGAAATGGAACAGAAGATGAACCGTGTTGTCCGCGCCTGTAACGAGATGGGTGATAAGACCATCATTGATGTTATTCATGATCAGGGGGCGGGCGGGCCTGCTAATGTCCTGAAGGAACTTGTTGAGCATTCCGGTGGCTATATCGAGATTCGAAAGATGCGGGTTGGCGATCCTACCATGTCGGTGCTTGAAATCTATGTGGCGGAATATCAGGAACGAAATGGTTTTCTGATCAGCCCTGAAAATATCGAACAGTTCCAAGCCATCTGTGAACGTGAAAAAGTGGGTTGTGAGGTGCTTGGCGAAGTGACCGGGGACCTGCAGTTTGTGGTACGTGACGAGCTTGATGGTTCCACTCCCGTGGATATAGATCTTTCGGAACTGCTCGGGGATATTCCTGTAAAAACCTTTGAAGATAGCCGTTCCAATCCGCAGCTGCAGCCACTGGAACTACCCGATGATTTAAGTGTCGCCGATGCGTTGCACGACGTATTGCGACTGGTTTCCGTTGGCTCGAAGCGTTTTCTGACTAATAAGGTCGATCGTGCGGTCACCGGGCTTATTGCCCAGCAGCAGTGCTGTGGGCCATTGCAGCTTACGGTGAGTGATGTGGCAGTGGTTGCTCAATCGCATTTTAGTATTAGCGGTGGTGCCACGGCCATTGGTGAGCAGCCTATCAAGATGTTGGTTGATCCGGCAAAAGGTGCACGGATGGCAGTTGGGGAATCTCTTACCAACCTTGTCTGGGCAAAAATCGATGATTTGGAACAGGTGAAGTGTTCGGCCAACTGGATGTGGGCACCAAAATTACCCGGTGAAGGTGCCGCTCTTTTTGATGCGGCCAAGGGGATGTGTGATGCCATGATCGCCGTCGGTATAGCCGTTGATGGTGGAAAGGATAGTCTATCCATGGCCACCATGGTTGGCGAAGAAACCGTTAAGTCACCTCGTGAGCTTGTTATATCTGTCTATGCGGCCATGAGTGATATTAATAAGGTGGTAACACCCGACCTGAAACGTGCCGGGGCATCATCACTGCTCTTTATTGATCTCTCAGGTGGTAATAACAGATTGGGTGGTTCGGCGCTGGCTCAGACCCAGTCTCGCCTGGGTAATGATTGTCCAGATATGGATGATCCAAAGGTGGTGAAACAGGCATTTCTTGCCATTCAGGAGGCTGTTGAAGAAGGGTTGATTACAGCCGGACACGATAGAAGTGATGGTGGATTAATCACCACTGTTCTTGAAATGGCATTCTCCGGAAACTGTGGACTTGATCTTGATCTGCAGACAACTGATTCCCCGCTGGCGGCTCTATTCTCCGAGGAGTTGGGGCTGGTGGTCGAATGTACTGAGAAAAGCGTAAGTGCCATGCAGCAGATTCTTGTCAATCATAATGTGGGCTCTGTGGTTCTTGGACGGAGCAGGGTAGAGAAGCAGATTCAGATTCGGGTGAATGGAAAAACAGTGCTGGATGCTGATATGCGCAAGCTTCGGGAAACCTGGGAAGAGACAAGTTATCAGCTTGAACGACTCCAGGTAAATTCGGACTGTGCCGATCAGGAAAAGAAGAATTGTTACGACAGAAAAGGCCCTGCCTATAATCTCAGTTTCAGACCTGAACCAGCACCTGCCGCCCTTTTAAGCAAAACAGATAAACCAAAAGTTGCCATCCTGCGTGATGAGGGCTCAAATTCAGATCGCGAAATGAGCTCGGCTTTTTATGCTGCAGGCTTTGAACCATGGGATATTGCCATGAGTGACCTTCTGGCTGGCCGGGTAACTCTTGATGATTTCAGAGGCCTTGCCGCAGTTGGTGGTTTTTCCTACGCCGATGTCCCGGAATCTGCCAAAGGTTGGGCTGCCACCATTAAATTCAATGATACCCTGCAGAAGATGTTCCGTGAATTCTACGAGCGTCCCGATACCTTCAGCCTTGGTATCTGTAACGGCTGTCAGCTCTTTGGCCTTCTTGGGCTTGTTCCATGGCAGGATATCGAGGCGGAAAAACAGCCTCGCTTTGTTCATAATGTTTCGGGCCGTTTCGAGTCTCGCTGGAGTACGGTAAAAGTAGGGAAAAGCCCGGCTCTTATGCTGAAAGGTATGGAAGATCTGGTCTTTGGTATTCATGTGGATCATGGTGAGGGACACCTCTCCTTTCCGGATGCAGCTGTAAAAGAACGGGTACTGGCAGAAAATCTGGCACCGCTCTGTTATGTGGATGACGATGGCAATGCTACTGAATCCTATCCCTTTAATCCAAATGGGTCGCCCGGTGGTTTAGCCGGACTTTGTTCCCCGGATGGAAGGCATCTGGCCATGATGCCTCACCCTGAACGGGTCTTTCTTGCATGGCAGGCACATTACCTTCCCGAAGAGATGAAAGATTTAGAGGTGTCTCCATGGATGCAGATGTTCAGGAATGCCTATGAGTGGTGTCAACAGTAAACAGGAGTTTGTATGTCGCATGGAAGTGATTCGTTAAAGTCCATTTTCTTTGCCCTTGGGGCAAATAGTGCCATTTTTGTGGCTAAGCTGGGTGCGGCGCTTATGACCGGCTCCGGTGCTATGATGGCTGAAGCCATACATTCACTTGCCGATAGCGGTAATCAGGTTCTCCTCCTTGTTGGTTTAAAACAGGCCAAAAGACCGCCAAATCCCGATTATCCACTTGGATTCGGGAAATCTATTTATTTCTGGTCCTTTATTGTTGCCCTTATCATGTTCAGCCTCGGTGGTATGTTTTCCATCTATGAGGGGGTCCATAAACTGCAGCATCCCGAACCGCTCAGTAGTCCTTGGCTGGCCATTGGAGTGCTCATCTTCTCCATTGTAGCAGAGAGTGTCTCCATGTGGGGCTGCCTGAGAGAAGTAAATAAAGTGCGTGAAGGTCGCACTCTTATCCAATGGTTTCGGGAAACCAGGCAAAGTGAGCTTCTGGTTGTGTTTGGTGAGGACTTTGCCGCTCTTCTGGGGCTTGTCTTTGCTCTTGGAGCTGTTGGCCTGACCATGATAACCGGCAATCCTCTGTATGATGCCACTGGTTCCATTGTTATTGGATCTCTTCTTATTCTGATCGCCATCTTTATTGGTATTGAAGTAAAAAGCCTTCTTATCGGGCAGGGTGTTGAACCGAAGCTGAAACAGAGAATGATTGCATCGCTTGAAGAAGAGGAAAAGGTTGCCGAAATTTTAAATCTGCTCACCTTCCAACTTGGTAAAGATGTGATGGTGGCGGTGAAGGCAAGGATGCAGGGTTGCGAGTCTGCCGATGATATGGTGACAGCTATTAATAACTGTGAGAAACGTTTTCGGAAACATTTTCCGGAAACACTCTGGTTGTTTTTTGAACCGGACAACAAGAAGTAGGATTTGTACCAGAGAAAAGAATTTCGGATTATGTACAAAGCTCAGCCATTTTTGTCAGTCATTTCCGCGGAGGCGGGAATCTAGATGGGTGGCACGAAACTGGATCCCCCCCCTTCCGGGGGGATGACACATCAGATTTGGTTGTAATCCTTTTTTTTCTTTTTGTGCTGTTCCCCAGCCGTTCAGGATCAGGTCCGGGAAGGCTGGCCGTGGTAACTGAGTGCGTCGAAACCCAATAAGAACTTATTGGAGGAGTTCTCGGAGAGTTTGCAAGTTATCCCGATCTTCCTGTAAGTCTTTTCCCTTTGGTGTTTCAAGGGCCATTGGGTGGTTTGCAAAACGAGGGTCGTTAAGCAGATTCCGAAACCCCTCGATTCCAATCTCTCCCTGTCCGATATGTTCGTGGCGATCTACTCGGCAACCCAGTCCTTTTTTCGAATCGTTTAAATGGAAAAACTGGATACGTTCTATTCCTACCAGTTGATCAAATTCATCCATGGTTTCCCGGTAACTCTCTTTGCTTCGAATGTCATAGCCTGCCGCAAAGATATGACAGGTATCCACACAGACACCGAGTTTGTCTGCATTTCTGGAACCCTTTATAATTGCGCCAAGTTCTTCAAAGCGACTCCCAAGCCCTGTTCCCTGTCCAGCGGTTGTTTCAAGCAGGACTGTTACCCGAGTATCTGCAAGTTCAAGTGCCAGGTCAAGGTTTTCGATAAATCGAGCTAAACCCGTCTCCACACCATCCCCGGTGTGGGAACCGGGATGCATAACTACCCATGGAATATTGAGTAATTCACATCGTTTGAGTTCTTCGGTAAAGGCGGCGATGGATTTTTTGACAAGATCCGGTTTCCCAGATGCGAGATTGACAAGGTAGGAAGCGTGAGATGCTATGGGCATCTCAGGGTGCTTTTTCCAAGCAGCAGCAAAGAGTGTTTGTTCTTCCTCCGTGACTGGTTTTGGGTTCCACTGCCGCTGATTACGGGTAAATATTTGTAGGGCAGCTCCACCTGCTTCTTCAATTCGGTCAAAGGCAAGGTGTAATCCCCCTGCAACGGATTCATGGGCTCCAAGGAATGGCATGGATGGTGTCTCCAGTGATGAAAGTATGATTTTTTGAAAACATATGATATAATTGCTTCGATGACTGCGTCATAATTCTTTGAAATAGGGTGAATATCTATGAGTCAGGCAATGACTGTTCAGCAATCAGCAGCAGCCCCGTACGATAACAGATTAAACGGGAAATCCCAGTCTGAAAATACACGGACGGACGAGTCCGCATCGCGAAGAGCAGAGAAACAAGCAGCTACAGCGCAATCCGAGGCCAAGGCAAATCAGGTTGCCAAGGAAGTTCTTGGTGTTGAAAGCGTCACCGATAAGGCCCAGGAAGAGAGTGGTCGTATTGATGTCTACGCCTGATCTTTTTTCTCTAGTTCACCTTCCAAGCGGTCAGGCCTATAGCTGTTTTTCTTGAATTTTAGAATCTGCGTCCGATAATATTCTCCCTCTTCAGGGTCGGCAAACATTGCCTGCTTTTCTGTTTCGATTGCCCTTTGAACAAAGCCATTGGCCCAATAGGCCGTAGCCAGTGTGTCGAGCACATGTCCAGCTGGTACCTGTATTGCGGCCAGGCGGGCCAGATCAAGAGCTCTTACCGGATCGCGCAAACTGAGATCATCACTTGTTAAAAGCAGCCAGGCCAGATTGTTGAGTAATTTCGGGTTTGATGGTTCCAGTGCAAGTGCCTTATCGTAGGCAGCAATGGCTTTTTTCTCCATCTTCTTGTGTTGCATTAGGTCGCCAGCAATTCCAAGCCAAAGCGCCTTGTCCGGTTCTCGGATAAGTTTTTGATCAAGAATAAACTCGGTGTATTTTTCCTCATAGCCCTGTTTCCAGCTGTCGGTTGGCAGGAGTTTTTGTCCCGATGCTGCGGTGATAAGGATGATGGTATACAGTAACAGGCTTATCCACACTTTACGGTTGTGGCGTGTAATCCAGTGTCTGTCCGTCTCACATTTTTCCAGATAATCGACTCGTTGACCAATTCCAAAATGATGCCAGCTTGGTAAGTCCCGAATATTCCCTGAGAGTATGGCAATTTTCTCAAAGGCCGAGATAATGGAATGGCTGCTGCCGATTGCCTTAAAAACATGAAGATCTGCCTGCCGTTCGAAGTTTCTGATAAAGTATCCGAACAAAAAACGGAAGTAGAAGATCATCAGCCCGAGAACGGTACATGCCATAAGGAGTGTGAGCATGTTTTCGGCGGTAAGCCCTGTGAATCCAAGTAAATTGTAGAAACTTCCCCGTGAAAGCAGGAAAAAAGTAAATGGCTCAAGGACAAATCCGGCAAGAACAGAAAATCCCGAAATAATGAAGAGATAGAGCAGCATGTGTTTGTTTTTGATGTGGCCGATTTCGTGGGCCATTACAGCATCGAGTTCCTCGAGTGACAGGTTTTCAAGGAGTGCCGGAGTGATCATCACGTAGCGCAGTCCCGGGATAATCCCCATTACACCTGCGGTTATTACTCTGCCTTCAAAAAGGGGCCAGATAAAGATCCGGGCAGAGAAGCGCTGCTTTTTGAAAAAGGCTTGCATGTGGTCATGCAGTTCTCCTTCGGGAAACGGGGTGCATCCCCAGAGTCTTCGTACCAGCGGGGGAAACAGGGTCAGGATCAGCAGTAAAAACAGGACAAAAGAGGTGTATTCACCAGCTTCTGAATGGAGGAATGTCTTCAGCCCAGGGTAGGGAAGCAGGGCAAGTAAATCATAGGAAAGTGAAAGAATGATCCATGGCAATACTATGGGCAGGTTTGCCTTGATGTTGAATAGAAGAAAGTCAGCACTGCCATAGCTGCGATCAAATATTGACTCGTAGGCTGGTTTTGCCCGCCGCCATATCAACGTTAGAAAGAGGAAAAAGAGAGCAAGTCCGCCAAAATTCACAAATGAAGGAAAGTGTTCACCCAGATCAAGAGGGCTTAAATAGTAGTGAATATCGCAGGAAAAGAGGGCCGTCGAATAAAACAGTAGTGCCACCAGGGAAAGCTGTTTTTCCGTTTTGAAATAGGCTCCTGACCCTTTCCCGTCTGCTCTGGAGTAGAGGTGTTTGGCAATCCGGTCCAAGAGAAAAAGCAGGGTGGCAAAGAGTGCAAGTGAGGCGGGTAAGGAAAATAGGGGCGCCTCTGTGCCACTGGTCATGGTAAAGAGAAAGATTGCCACAAGAAAGAAAAGAAGATTATTATATATCATAGAACCTCTTATATCGCGTATGTGGTTCTCTTTCAATAAGTGAGCGTTGTTCAGGCAACTTATTTACCATTTTTGATGGATCCGTAAAAATTCTTCATCTTCTTCGTTGTGCGCTCC
>CAZDJE010000105.1:0-12555 GCA_964505715.1 uncultured Desulfocapsa sp.
TGAGAAGATTTCATTATTTTAAAACATGCAAAATCCTAACCGGACACTACTGACATTTTTTATTCCTCTCCCTCTTTCTTGAGGAGCATCACGATTTTGCTAGTTAATTTTTTGCCGGCTCTGGTAAAAGCAGTCTCTTCGATTGTTACTTTGTTGCTTTGTATGGAGGTGATAAGCCCACGTCTGCCAATTTTCATCCCTATATTAAGTATATACCCTTTGCCCGTTGTGTCCTCAGCCATTGCAAAATCATTATTATCTGCCATAACAATGGCAACAAGGTTTAACTGGCCTGGTTCAAATAGTTGCATACCTGAGAGCTGCTCATTTATCGGAATGATTTCGTTAATGTTTGCAGATGTGGCTTTTTCTGAAATAAACGGCTGAAAAGGGTCGGGGCGACTTTCAATTTTATATTCAAAAAGTGCTTCCGGAGATTTTTCAGGTAGTGCCAGAGCTTCCGCAGGTGCGCTTTCCTGGGCCGGTGCAGTTGGAATAGCAAGTGCCATTGGAGCACTGCAAGCCACACCCAACATTACAATTGGTAAGGAACTGGCCCAAAGTCGCTTGGTATGTATGGTGAATGTTTTCATAAGCATGCAGTTTGTTATCTACGTTTTTTTCTCTTTTTCTTTTTGTCATCAGGCTTGCTGATTTTTTTATTCGTAAATCGATAAGTGACCAGTCGACAACTGGAGCTGAGAAGCATTTCTGAGCCTTCTTTTTTGGGTCCAGCCATATTGATATTTGCCACTGTAACTATTCGGTCAAGTTTACTTATTTGATTAAGAAAAATACCCATGTTGTGGTAAGGGCCACGAACTTTGATATCAACGGGAATTTCAGAGTAGAAATCCTTGGGGACATCAGCACCCGGCTTAAAAGTAAGAAAATCTAAGCCAGATCCGCGACCCAGTGCGGAGATATTGGTCAGGAGACTTGGGATTTCTTTTTCTTTTGGAAGCAGCGTTGCAGTTGTATCGAAAAGTTCCTGTGTTGCCTGCATCTCAGCTAGCAGTTTTCCTCGGTTTGCAGCTTTTGCCTTTGCCTTTTGGAGTTCCTGCGTAATTTTTGTTTTTTGCTTTGTTAAGCGAGCACTTTCTTCATAATGAGGTTGCATCCACAAAAAATAAAAGAGTACCACGGGAAGTAAAAAAAGAAAAATTGCCAGAGCAATCTTTAGCTTTTTCTCAAGCGGTATGTATTTGTCGTCTATGAAGGTCGCTAATGCGTTAGTCTTTTTCATATATCGCGATGTTTACTGTGAGTTCTTTTTTGCCTTTTTCGGCTCAGCTTCCTTTGGACTTATGATGGAACAAGCCAGCGAAAATCTTTTTAAATTCCGCCCGGATACCTTAGACAGCGTTGCATTGGAGAGATTTACCCCACTGATATATGGGGATTTCTTTAATGCATCCATAAATTGTGCAATTGTTCTGTTATCAAGAGCAACTCCGGATAAAGAAAGACTTGCCCCCTGCTGCTTAAGTGATTTAAGCCACATTCGTTTAGAATCAACATTCCTGGCAACTTCATCAAGAATATGGACAGTTATTGCCGAATCTCTTTTGAGCTTTTTTATAATAGCAATTTTGTTCTCAAGATCTTTTTTCGCCTGTTCGAACTTTTTCATCTCAGCAAGAATTGGGGCGTAACGTTGTTTTTCTTTCTGCAGTTTTGTAATGGATGTTTTAATATTATTTACCTGGGTCGTTTGCAAAAAAGCAACGGCTCCCAGAATAAGAAGCAGAAAGACTAGCAGAGTAGAAAAACTGATTATCTGATTACGCGCCTTGGCACGTTTCTTTAGCTGACGTATGGGTAGGAGATTAATTCTTAGCATAATTACAGCCTATATTACCGATGGGCGGATGGCGATTCCTGTTGCAATTGCCATTTCCGGTCCGACATTTTTCAGATAATCCGGGTCAATTTTCTTTGAATTGACACTCATATTACCAAAAGGATTGAACAACTCTACCGGCAAGTCAGTTTCGTTGACCAGAAATTCAATCAGGCCTGCAACCTTTGAACCGCCTCCGCTGAGCACCAGACGGGTGAGCGGGGCATCCATATGATTTGCATGATAGAGGTCTATCGCTTTTTTTATTTCCAGAACCCACTGTGTACATGTTGTGGAAAAGATATCTGCTATTTCCTCTTGTTTCTCTTCGGCAGGAATGTGTCCCAGCTTTAACGCTTCAGCTTCATCGAATTCAAGATCGAATGTCGCTTGAATCTGTTCCGTTAACTGGCGACTGCCCACGACAATGTCCCTGGCAACAACGGAGACGCCATCTGAAATGATATTGATGTTCATTTTAGAGGCACCAATATCAACGAGAGCAACGTTTTCATCCTTTGGGTAGTTGTATTCGTATGTGTTTTCCAGGGCAAAGCCGTCAACGTCGACGATGACCGGCTTGAGATTTAAATCTTCGAGCATTTCCAGATAATCATCAACGATTTCCTTTTTTGCCGCAACAAGCATTACATCTGTACGTTCGCCGTCGTCTTTGTTGGTCTTAAGGTCTTGAAAATCCAGGTAAACATCGTCAATATCAAACGGAATATACTGCTCTGCTTCAGATTGAATATGCTCTTCTAGTTCCTCTTCTGACATTACGGAAAGATTAACTTTTTTAACGATTACCGAGTAGCCGGATATGGAAAAACCAACTTTTTTCTTTTTGATTTTTAGATTTTTAAAGAGTTCGGCAATTGTCTGGCCAACGACTTCGGGATCATTCAGGGTACCATCGTCCACCGCTCCGTCCGGGAGTGTTGCACTACCTAGATTGACGACAGCGTAGGCCTTGTCGGTTCGTTTAAGCTGACAGACCTTGACTGCGTGGGATCCGATATCAATACCGACAACAAGGTCTTCGCTGGAGAAGAAGGGCAGGTTCATGGGTGTCTATTTGTTTGCAAAAGAAAGATAATTACATCTGCAACCGTATTATTTCATATGATTACAGGCATTGGCGACTAAATTATATTAAGGACACAAAAAAAAGTGTTTGTCAAGGAGAGGCGTCAGAAAAAGCGGATATTTTCTTCTTGCTAAAACAGGTAGTTAAATAATGGATAGGTGTGGCTAGGGAGTGTCTTGCACCATATATAGCGATTCTAATGAGTCGTGGCTCATTATATGGTGTAGTGTCATATGGGGCTCCGTTCACCTGAACCTATTGATTTTGTTTTGTATGTGTGAACTATTTACAGGGTGTCTTGAAATTGATCTTCGTTTCGAGTAGTTTTGTTTTGTCGTGTCAATATACAGAATTTGAATGCATTTTTTAACGGAGTTTCCCCTTGCTAAGTAGTCAAAAGCCTCAAAAATCAGTAGTTCGTGAGTATGTTGAAGCAATTGTTATTGCTGTGATCCTTGCCCTCTTTATCCGAAGCTTTATTGTTCAGGCTTTCAAAATACCGTCGGGGTCCATGCTGGCAACGCTCCAGATTGGTGATCACCTGCTGGTAAATAAGTTTATTTACGGAGTGAAGCTTCCTATGACAGGGATGGTACTTATTCCCTGGAAAAGCCCAGAACGTGATGATGTTGTGGTCTTCAGGTTCCCCAAGGATCGTTCCATTGACTATATAAAACGGGTAGTCGGTGTTGCAGGCGATAGTATTGAAATGAAAAATAAGCAGCTCTTTATTAATGGCGAGCCCATCAGTAATCCTCATGCTCACTCTACTGACAAGAGCGTGATGAAGGCGAGTGCCGGACCACGAGATAATATGGGCCCTGTCAAAGTTCCTGAAGGAACTATATTTGTAATGGGAGATAATCGTGATAATAGCTACGATAGTAGGTTCTGGGGGTTTGTTCCTGTAAAGGATGTTCTTGGCAAAGCTTTTATTCTGTACTGGTCCTGGGATCTTAACGAGCCGCTTCTGTCCATTGATCGTTTTACTTCCATCCGCTGGACGCGGATTGGAGACATTGTCCGTTGAAGGTGAGCATAAAAACGTGAAAAATTCTTATCAATTTACGCATAAGCATATTCTGGGGATTGAGCAGTTATCCGTCGCTGATATCTTTCATATTCTAGATACAGCTATTTCTTTTAAAGAAATTTCCAATCGTCCCATTAAAAAAGTTCCCACCCTGAAGGGAAAAACAATTATTAATTTCTTTTTCGAGCCTTCCACCAGAACTCGTCTCTCCTTTGAAATTGCAGCCAAACGTATGAGTGCTGATACTTTCAATATCGCTGCTTCAACGAGTTCTGCTACCAAGGGTGAAACGTTAATAGATACCGCTCGTAATCTTCAGGCCATGAACCCTGATATTATTATTATTAGGCATGGTAGTTCAGGCGCTCCCGGTTTGCTTGCCCGTCATGTGGGTGCGTCAATAATTAATGCAGGAGATGGTACCCACGAACATCCTAGTCAGGCACTTCTTGATATGATGACTGTGCGTGAGCATAAGGGAAATATTGAAGGCCTGAAAGTTGCCATTGTCGGAGATATCGCACACTCAAGAGTTGCTCATTCTGATATCCTTGGATTTACTAAACTTGGTGCGGAAGTAAGAGTTGCCGGACCTGCAACTTTTATGGTTCCCGGCCTAGACAAGCTTGGGGCCCATGTCTGCGGGTCCGTTGCGGAAGCTGTGACGGATGCCGATGTGGTGATGGCGCTCCGCATTCAGAAAGAACGACAGGATGATCCCTTGATTCCTTCGCTTCGTGAGTATTCGCAATTTTATGGTATCAATCACGATCTGCTTCAAAAATATGCTCGTCCCGATGCCCTGATTATGCATCCTGGACCTATAAATCGAGGTGTTGAGATGAATCCGGACGTGGCCGATGGTCAAGGATCTGTGATCTTAGAACAGGTAACTAACGGTGTGGCTGTGCGGATGGCGCTATTGTATCTGGTAATGGGTCAGGAAGGAAGCAGGGGAGAATCATGACAACCGTAAAATCGATAGTCCTTCAAAATGGACGTCTCCTTGATCCGGTAACAGGTGTGGATGTAAAGGGCGATTTGTGGATAGAAGATGGAGTCATTGTTCCTGCTCGTGAAACGATTCCCGATGACAGCCTGGTCTTTGATGTACAGAATAAGTGGATAGTCCCTGGGCTGATCGATATGCACGTTCATCTTCGGGAGCCTGGGGAAGAATACAAGGAAACGATTAAGTCCGGAACAATGGCAGCGGCAGCAGGAGGTTTTACCGCTGTTGCCTGTATGCCGAACACCATTCCCGTCAATGATTGTGCCTCCGTTACCCGGTTTATCATAGAGAAAGCGGCAAAAGAAGGCTCGGCACGTGTGTATCCTGTCGGTGCCATCAGTAAGGGGAGTAAGGGGACTGGGCTCGCTGAGTATGGCGAGTTGAAAGAGGCAGGGGCCGTTGCTGTCACCGATGATGGCCTTCCTGTTTTTGACAGTCAGCTGATGCGTCGGGCAATGGAGTATGCTGGCAGCCATGATCTACTGGTGGTGTCCCATTCTGAAGAAATGTCTCTTAGCCAAAATGGCTCTATGAATGAAGGGGTCGTCTCTACCCGTCTTGGGCTACGTGGTATTCCCGCCGCTGCCGAGGCTATTATGGTGTATCGGGAGATAGCTCTTGCGGAACTAACAGGGCAGCGAACCCATATCGCCCATGTGAGTACTGCAGCAGCTAGTGATTTGATCGCTCAGGCGAAGGCTAAAGGAATCAGGGTTACAGCTGAAACAACTCCCCACTATTTCACTCTTACCGAAGAGGCGGTGGCAGATTATAATACCAGTGCCAAGATGAATCCGCCATTGAGAACTGAAGCGGACAGGCAGGCCATCAGAGAAGGTCTGCAGAACGGAACCTTCGATGCCATTGCCACAGATCATGCACCGCATTCCGTACTGGAAAAAGAACTCGAATTTGATCAGGCGGCATACGGTATTATAGGTCTTGAGACTTCTTTGGCCCTCTCTTTGGCTCTTGTAAGAGATGGTGTGATTGATGAATTACGCATGGTGGAGCTGATGTCATCGGCTCCTGCACGCATTCTGAAAGTTGCTGGTGGGACGCTTGCCGAGGGAGCTGTTGGCGATGTTACTGTGATTGATCCGGAAAAGAAGTTTGTTTTTACAAAAGAGTTGATTCTTTCCAAGGGAAAGAACTCACCGTTTCTTGACTGGGAACTGCAGGGAAAAGCGGTGTTAACAGTGATGGGTGGACGGATTACCCATACAGAATTATAGCGAATCCTCTGCGTAGTCAGTTGGGTCAGGCACTCCGGCATCGGTAAATCCGTTTCTGCGCAGTACGCAGGCATCGCATCCGCCACACGCCTTTTCTTCCACGGGGTCATAGCAGCTATGGGTCTTTGCGTAGTCAACGCCAAGTGTCATACCTGTTTTGATGATTTCGGCCTTCGTCATATTCAACAGGGGGGCCTGAATAGAGAATCTGTTGTTTCCTTCCACCCCTGCCTTGGTCCCAAGGTTTGCCATCTGCGTAAAAGCCTCAAGGAATTCCGGGCGACAGTCCGGGTAGCCTGAGTAATCCACCGCGTTTATACCAATAAAAATATCTGTTGCACCAAGGACTTCTGCCCAGGCCACGGCATGGGAGAGAAAAATAGTGTTTCTTGCAGGGACATAGGTGATGGGGATTTCCTCTGTGTCACTTTCCAGATCCCTGCCTTTAGGGACTTCAATGGAATCAGCAGTAAGAGCCGATCCACCGATTTTGTCGAGATCAAGATTAAGAACAAGGTGTTTGGTAACCCGATTTTCGATAGCCGCGCACCGTGCTTTTTCCAGTTCAACGGTCTGTTTTTGACCATATTGAAAGCTGAGACAGTAGCATGAGTAGCCTGCTTTTTGGGCTATTGCTAAAACGGTGGTGGAATCAAGACCACCACTGAAAAGGATGACCGCTTTTTTCTGTTCAGTTGTCATGGGTATTGCCGGGTTTGTATTAGGTGAGAAAATAAGGGAGAACTCTTTCTATGGTGATTGATTCGGGAAGTACTTCAGCCTGATAGGCTAATATCTCTACTCCTTTCTTGCTGACTTCGGCGAGTGCCTTAGCATAGACAGGGTCAATATGAGCAGCAGGCTTGAAGCGGTCAGCATCGCCACGTTGAATACAGAAAAAGATAATCCCCCGATGGCCTTGTTTCACAAGAGTCGCAAGTTCATGGAGATGCTTGGTTCCTCGTGTGGTAACGGCATCCGGGAACATGGCCCAGTCGTCTTCAACGAGTGAACAGTTCTTGATCTCCACATAGATTTTTTCTTCACCTCGTTCAAGGAGCAGATCGAGCCTGCTGGATTTGGAGGTGACCACTTCTCTTTTTAGGGTGTCGATATCCTGAAGTTCTTTGATGCGGCCTTCCAAAATGGCCTCGGCCACTATTCCATTGGTGAGCCCGGTATTGACCCCAATCCATGTAGTACTGCCACGTACCATTTCCAGTGTCTGAGGATATTTACGTTTTAAGTTCGGGGATGTGGAGAGCATCACTTTGCTTCCAGGCGTTGAGCAGCTTCGCATGGTACCGGTATTCGGGCAGTAGACAGTGATTTCCTGGCCTTCGTCTGTGGTAACATCTGCCAGAAAACGCTTGTAACGTTTAATAAGTGTTGCGGGCTGTAGCGGGGTTTTAAATAGCATGGATAAATGGATGTGAATTTTAATATCAATTATGTTTAATCTTTGAAGAATCGTCTCAAATACAGTATAAGGAGTGCATACCCAAAGGGGAAGAAGAAAGCACTGTCCCCTTTGGATTTTTTCTAATTGATAGTGCCTGTTTCAGTAGCAACAGGCAGGAAACACAAGACCTCTACAGGAGAAGCATTGTTATGAAATTAGGTTTAAACGGCATGGGTCGGATTGGAAAACTTTCTCTCTGGCACCACGTCTCCAGAAAACATTTTTCAGAGCTTGTGGTTAACGTTGGTCGTGAAATCGGTCAGGGGCTGGAGGATCTTGCAGCTTCGGTGGAGCGGGACTCGTCTTATGGACGGCTTGGTACCTATCTGCATGGTCATAGAGGCGGCAGGGTGATTGAAGAGTTGAATAACGAAGCTGGAACCATGGTTATTAACGGTGTTCCGGTCAAGTTTCTTCGTACTGCAAGAAATCCGAAAGATATCGCCTGGCAGGAAAACAATGTGAAGCTGGTGGTTGATACTACCGGAGCTTTCACCGATCCTACGGCCGATGCCGATGCGGGTTGGGGGGCTTTACGCGGTCACTTACAGGCCGGGGCTGAAAAGGTGATGCTGTCTGCGCCCTTTAAAATTAAATCCAAGGGCATTGATATGCCGGGAGATGCTGTAACGGCTGTTATGGGGATCAATGATGAGGATTATGACCCTTCCAGACATGCACTTATTTCGGCGGCGTCCTGCACCACAACCTGTCTTTCCTATATGATTAAACCGCTGATGGAGTCCATTGGGGCGGAGAATATTTTAAGTGCCTCTATGGTGACTGTGCATGCCGCCACCGGCAGCCAAAAAGTTCTTGATACTTTGCCAAAATCCGGCGCTGCAGATTTGAGAAAAAATCGTTCTATTCTGAACAACATTATTCTTACAACTACCGGGGCTGCCAAGGCTCTGGCTCTTGTTATCCCTGAAATGCAGTCCATCGGGTTTATTGCAGAGTCCGTTCGTGTCCCCACCTCAACCGGGTCGCTTATTGTGCTCGTGATGAATTTTCAGGATGATATTGAGAGTCCAATCAAGCGGAGTCGAATTAATTCCATTTACAGTGAGTACGCAGAAAACAGTAAATACCTCGAATATACTGAAGATCAGAATGTCTCTTCAGATATTATCGGAGTACCTGAAGCAGCTGCCGTGATCGAAGGGACTGAGACCCATACCCGCACAGCATCGATTCCGGTCAATCTTCAAAAACTGAAGAGCTGTTCCATTGATGCTGGAGCGGATCATATCCTGAATGTTCCCATTACCCAGGCAGTCGTTTATGCCTGGTATGATAATGAGCTTGGAAGCTATACCAATACATTGGGTGATCTGACGGTGACCGTTGCCGACAAAATGCTGTAGGTGCACATTCGCCGAATGAGTGGTGGAGATGTCGCTGCTGTTGCCGCTCTTGAGGCACGTTTTTTTTCGTCGTGGAGCAGGCAGCAGGTTGCCTCCGAGCTTCAAAGGGATACTGGAATTGCTTTTGTGGCCATGTCAGCGGATGGAAATGTCATGGCATGGTGTTGCGGGATGCTTGTCGGAGGTGATGCCGAACTGCTGAAAATTGCCGTGCATCCCGATGTCCAAAAACAGGGAGTTGGTTGGGCTTTGTTAGGAGCGTTCTGTCGCTTCTGTGAAAAGAAAGAGATCGAGCACGTGTTTCTTGAGGTTCGTGCGGAGAACTATCCAGCGCTTCAGCTCTATAAGAAACACGGTTTTTTCGAAAGTGGAAAGCGTAGAAACTATTATAAGGATCCTGTGGACGATGCAGTTATCTGTGTCTGCAGATTTCCACGCGATACAGTATAAGAGGAAGAGTGCATGAATACAATTCGTGATCTTGATTTGAAGGGAAAACGGGTACTGGTAAGGGTTGATTTTAATGTCCCCATGGATGGGGATAAGAATATTACCGATGATATTCGTATCCGTATGGCCCTGCCCACGATGAATCACATTTTGGATCAGGGCGGCAAGCTGATACTCTGTTCCCATATGGGACGTCCCGGGGGCCAGCGGGTAAAGGATTTTAGCCTTGCTCCTGCCGCCAGCCATCTTTCCACTATTCTAGAACGTCCCGTTTTACTCGCTCCCGATTGTATTGGAGAAGAAAGTGAAGCGCTTGTGGCTGCAATGCAGCCAGGTGATGTGGTGATGCTTGAAAACCTGCGTTTTCATAAGCAGGAGACAATAAACGATGCGGCTTTTGCCGAACAGGTCGCATGTATGGCCGATGTTTATATTAACGATGCCTTTGCCGTGTCTCATCGTGCTCACGCATCCGTGGTGGGGATTCCTGCCTATGTCGCCGAAAAGGCAGCTGGCTTCCTGCTGCAAACTGAAATGGATTTTTTCCATAAGGCAATGCATGCTCCGGTTCGCCCTCTAGTCGCGCTGGTCGGAGGGGCTAAGGTTTCCTCCAAACTTGGTGCTTTGCACAGTATGCTGGGTAAGGTTGATACCATGATTATTGGTGGTGCCATGGCCAATACTTTTCTGAAAAGTCAGGGTGTGGGTATGGGAGCCTCCAAGATAGAGGAGGACCTCCTTGAGAGTGCTAGGGATTTTGTAAAAGAAGCTGAGAAGAGAGAGGTGAAGCTCTATCTACCCGTTGATTTTGTGGTAGCTGATCGCTTTGCAGCTGATGCTGTTACTAAGAATGTCACTTTTCGTGATGTCCCGGAAGGCTGGATGGCACTCGATATTGGTCCTGCAAGTACTATCTATTTTCAGGAAGCGATGGCCGATGCCCGAACAATAGTCTGGAATGGGCCCATGGGCGCTTTTGAGATGGATGCCTTTGCCCGGGGTACCATGGCCATGTGCCAGGCCGTTGCCTCATCACACGCCTTGTCGGTGACGGGTGGGGGGGATTCCAATGCGGCGGTAAAAAAATCCGGAGAAGCTGCAAATATTTCCTATATGTCTACAGGTGGCGGTGCTTTTCTAACGCTTATGGAAGGAAAGACATTGCCGGGTGTGGAAATCCTTAAAAGTTGATTTTTCAAAGAATTTAGTGATATGGAGATGGAATGAAACGTAGACCATTACTTGCTGGGAATTGGAAAATGCATACAACTGTGATTGATGCCTGTCAGTTGGCTGCAGAAATTGGGAAATGTTCCGTCGGGCTGGCTGACAGGGATGTTTTACTGGCACCACCCTACACAGTGCTCAGTGAGGTGGCCCACGTCCTGCAGGGCAGTGACGTTTTGATCGCTTCTCAGAATGTCTGTTGGGAGGAAAAGGGTGCCTTTACCGGCGAGATCTCGCCAACTATGGTGAAGGCAGCTGGAGGAACGGCCGCAATCCTTGGCCATTCCGAGCGACGACAGATCTTTCATGAAGACCATGAAATGATAAATATGCGAGTTCATGGTGCATTGCAATTCGGGTTGATGCCAGTTTTTTGCATTGGAGAGACTCTTGAGGAACGGGAAGCTGATAAAACTTTTTCTGTTCTCGAGGAGCAACTCCGAAAAGGACTTGCAGGAGTCAGCCACGATGAGATGAAAAAAATTGTTGTGGCCTATGAACCTGTTTGGGCAATTGGTACCGGAAAAACAGCAACTAAGGAGCAGGCGCAGGACGCTCATGCATTTATTCGGAAATTAATAGCAGAAATGTTTGAAAAAGCTATTGCCGACTCTGTGAGAATATTGTATGGTGGCTCGGTTAAAGCTGATAACGTTGACGAGCTTATGGCGCAACCTGATATTGATGGTGCGCTTGTCGGCGGTGCAGCTCTGGATGCTGAATCGTTTTGCAGGATAATAAATTTTATTTGAGACCCTATAGTTCATGCCAACTATTTTAACCATTGCCCATATTTCAGTTAGTTTTTTTCTGATTATCATTGTCCTGCTCCAACATGGAAAAGGCGCTGATGCTGGCGCGGCATTTGGTGGCGGCGGGTCGAGTCAGTCGCTGTTTGGATCGGAAGGCCCTGTTCCACTGTTGAATAAAATTACTACTGCAGCAGCGATAGTTTTTATGGTAACATCCGTAAGTCTTGCTTATATATCATCAACCTCAAGTACCGGAACAATGATGAACGTAGTACCGCAAGCAACCCTGGTGGAAGAAAAAACAGAAGCTAATGTGGAGAAAATTATTCCAATGCCCACAGCAGCAACTGAAGAAACAGCACCAGCTCCAGAGGCTCCAAAAGCTCAGGAATAAAAAAGTTTTAGAATTGTGTGCCGAAGTGGTGGAACTGGTAGACACGCTGTCTTGAGGGGGCAGTGATCTTCGATCGTGCGAGTTCGATTCTCGCCTTCGGCACCATTAACAACAAAGCCGTAAGTCGCTTGTATAAAGCGATTTGCGGCTTTCTTGCGTTTAGGGGTAGTTGGCTACGTTTATCACTGATTAGCACTGATTTACGCTGTTTTTCAAAAAAGTGCGCCCAAAAGTGCGCCCAGAAAAATAGGAAAGGCACGCTGCCTTTTTAGGAGAGTGTGAATATGGCAACTGTAAGAACTGTAAAAAGAAAGAAGGGTGTTGTTTATCGGGCTGAGATTCGTGTAAAGGGACATCCAAGATTATCAAAGTCTTTTGATCGGAAATCTGAAGCCCATGTCTGGGCTGAAGATACAGAGGAGGCGCTTCGCAACAATGGGTATATAGGAAACGCTCCACCCGATGATATGCTCTTTGATGATGCTTGGACAAAGTACCTGGCTAAGGTCTCCAGTAAGAAAGCACCATCAACTCATCGTCGTGAATTGGCCCAGGACAAACCTCTACAGTATTTTCATGGACACACCTTACAAGAAATAACTCCCACGATGATTGCTAAATTCCGTGATTGGCGTCTTGGGGCGGTACAGGCAGGCACGGTAATAAAAGATCTCAATACAGTCTCTCACA
>CAZDJE010000106.1:0-12536 GCA_964505715.1 uncultured Desulfocapsa sp.
ACAAGTTCAGTCAGGGTATCTCTGGTATTTGTATCCATACTTTTAAAATTTAATTCTTTTTGGAACTTTTTGAGAAGATCTTCACCAGATACGCTGGCCAAGTTTGTACGCTTGTAGGAAGTCATTTCGAACAAATCCTTCCGTATCTTTTTTGCCTTCAGGGGAAGATCTTCAAAATTGCCTTCATCCATTGACTTGAGAACCTGGTTAAACTCGTCTTCAGGCAGCATGCTTTTAAACAGCTTCTTTAACAGCAACACAGGATCGTCTGCACTCCCATGAAATAAAACTGCAATACTATCCGCTACATCTTTTCCGACCTCTTTACGAATGGCTTCCAGTAATTCTGCTTTTTGAAATCCGTTCAAATGTGATGCATATTTCTTAATAGCGTCGTACATCTGACCAGCTTTCTTAGGATGATGCTCAACCACTGAAGCCATCACTTCAATATGTTGCTGCAACTGTCGCTGTAAAATTTGGTCTTTCGCAACAACTAATCCACGTGTATCCATGGCTGCATCGCCAAGCAAATCGCGTAAGGAGGCATTTTTGACCAGGTCTGTATCACCAATGGGTATTTTCGATCCTCCTACAACTAGTAGGGAATCATCAGGAAGTGTTTTTTTCAGATTATCTGTGGCCACGTTAATCCTGTCCATATACTTCGCCTGGAGTGCCCGGTTTTTAAACATTTCAGTATCCAAAGACTCTATCCGATTCCACTTCAAGTCTGCTGCAGCACCTTCAGGCATATTCCTCAATTCAAGAAGAATCTTATCATGCTCATTCATGTGGAGATCCAACAATGAGTCACGATGTTTTATCATGTCTTGCATTTCATCCATGTAATCAATCGAATCCTGAAGTCTGAATTTGCCCTGCCCGCGGGAAAAGGCTTCATAGCGAGCAGCACCAGGACGCGTGTACGCAGCATTATTCAGCTTTGCAATCGCTACAAATTTCTTATCAGTCATCTTGGGTGAGTGTGCATCGCCCATGAAATCAATATCGTTTTTAGCGGTCCAGTCTGTACGATCTGGAATATACTCGTTGTCCAACCCCTTCAGCCGCTGAGTAATATCGTCTTCGTATGTGGTTTTCATCAGCTGCACTTCTTCCGGTGTGGTCGCACCGGTAAGGTAGTCCGAATCCGTTCCAGCTTTAAACGGTTTAAACTTTTCCGAAGGATTTCTGGCTTGCACTTTCAAATACACCCCTGCTTTTTTCGCTGCCTTCTTCGCTGATTTAATACTGAATTCTACAAATTCCTGCTGACAGGCCTGATAAACTCCGTCCTTAATTTTCCTATTCATGGCTAGCAAATTAATATCGAAGTTTTCAGACAAAACCATGACTATTTGCTGTTTTGTATAGTACCCCTTGGCCAGAGCAAAGGCATTGGCTGCCTCTTTGCTTAGACCTTTAGCATTGGCTACCTCTTTGCCTAGAGAGACAGCATTGGCTGCCTCTATCAATGCCTGATTCCAGGCCAGAGCATGTGTCGCCGACAGTGCCAACAAAAACACTACAAAAAGTACCATTCGGATTTTCATGTCATATTTACCATACTGATAGCCATTGCCGGGATAAACCCATTATTGATTCTTGTAGTTTTTCTGGTGCGTTGGCAATTAAGGTGTTGAGAATTTCTTTTTTGGTTGAAGCAAAAGGGGGTTCCATAATACGTAAAGTTGACGATCCGCTACTAATCTCAAGAATTTTTGCCAGCTTGCGTGGAGCAAAAAAAGAACCGACTTGTCGTGCCGAGTAAATTTCCGCCAGGCGAATATCTTCTACCCCAGACCAGTCCAGAAATTTTTTGCCAAAGAGTCCAGTAACGGAAAGGCCCTCTGCGTTAATCATCAGCGTTTGTATATCAGTTGCCGTAACAAATAAAGCCATCACCAGGTTACCGAATGATACCCAGAAAACACCCATGAATAATCCCATCTGCACATCTCCCAATACAGAAGAAGTCTGGAAATATGTAGCCAGCAACGAATCCAGAAGTGCCCAAGTGAAAAAGACTGAAATGCTTATTACAATGAAATCCCAGAGAATCATCCCAGAGCGTTTACCAATTTGAATACCATTTGTTGGAAATGCATACATTCTGCGCCAGACAAGTAGACCAAAGAACAGAAAAATTCCGCCCACCACATTGCGACTTACCTTAAGAAATTCAATTTCAACCTGTACTGAGGCATAATCAGATTTGATATACTCACTAATAATTATGTTTCCGTACTGAAAGGCAACACCATCTGTATCGGTTAAATGGCTTTTTTTGAAAGTACCCCATTCCTTCTCAACCTGTATATCATCCAGTCGACTTGCGAGCTTTTTTTTCTGGTTCCAGGAGGCCCTCCTAATCATATGTTTTATCTGTCCAAGAAGTGCAGGAAAAGCGGCCAGGGTTTGCTCTTGTATAATCGGATAGCCATAGGGGTTAGTGGTCGTTGCGACCGTTGAGTTCTTCGCTGAACCCACCCCCTGTAATTCTTGAAGATACTGGATTAAATTTTCTTCAGTAGGATTCTCAGGAGAAACAATTTGGGGTTTTGTTTTGACCTCTCCAACAAGTGATTCACTCATTTTGAGATACAAAAAGTCCTTTTCTACCATTTCTGTGTGGTGGGTATTCAACGGTAGAAAAAGCAACACCAACCCGGCAGGAACAAGGAAATAAGCCATCCAGCGTTTTAACAGATTAAGCATAAGAAAAATTCCTTCCGTATTAAGTAAACTTAAACACACTCCCTCTTATGGTTATTTTAGCTGTTGAGTATGAGCTTTTGTATCAATAATTTCAAATAAATAATCTACAACATCCCAAGTTCGAGGCGGATATCTTCATTGGATATCTGTAGTGATTTTATTTCTGCAGAGTCAAGCTGAGCAATAATCCGTAGGAATTGTTGAGTGCAAACTTCATCCCAAAGGTCAGGGCGTCTCTCCCAGCGATCAATAATTGCCTGCGGTGATATTGTCGGTTTTGTCTGTTTTTGAGCAAAAAATATCGCGGCAGATACCAACCATGTGTCAGCGCTGTCCAATGCGGATTGCAGGCTAAATTGAGAAAATGACGGAATAAGAAGCGACCCTGTTGACGCAGTATGCTGAACGTGTCCTTCTACAATCAACAAGTTACAGAATCTATCGAAACTAAGATCATCACTTATTGGAGCAACTTTTTTGTACGAATCAGGATTTTCAAGAAAACGTTCCTTAAACAGAGGAAGAACATCTGCACATGTCCTTTTCTCATCACCAACCATAAACTGTGTATTCCCTTGGTTTATAAGCTTGAGCAGCTGGTTCCGTTTGTTGTCGAGGGTCGTATAAAACGCTTCAACAGGTATCTCCACCTCATAAATCTTAGGGAAAAATCTCAGGGCCTCGACAAACGCCCCCTGCTGTTCCAACTCTATCACTGTATCGTATAAGCTGCTGTATGGTGGCGGTGAGTAATCGTCTTGCGATGGAGGAGATTTCGCAAACGTAAGGCTGGGGGAAAACAGTAGAAAAGTACAGAAAAAAAAGTGCCCAGCTAATGCTAATAGCCTGTAGTGGTAAATCTTCTCAGCAATATTCATAATCACCTCAGTACCTATTGTTTTTTATCGTTCGGACCATCATATAAGCTTATTTAATTTCTTTTTATTGTCATCTTTTCTGGGATGCCATCACTGCAAATTCATCCCAACTTTCAATAATCTCTCAGCTGTACGCCCCTGCTGATCTTGAAGATCGGGATTTACGCCAGTGGACAGCAGGGCCTTGTATACACTTTCATGGCCATTCGCAGCAGCATAATGCAACGCTGACCATCCCAACAGCAGGTCCTGTAGATCTGGGTTCGCACCAGCTGCTACCACTATACGTACCGATTCAATATCACCGAGTTTTGCTGCCCGCATCAGAGCGGTCACCCCATCTCCTGAAGTTAGATCGAGAGTAGTTCCAGCAGCCACCAGGATTTTCACATTATCACTCTTCAAACCGATCACTGCTGCACTAAGGGGTGTCATCCAGACATGGCGACCTTCTTCGGGAAGGTATATTTCACCGCCATGATTTGGGTCAGCCCCATGTTTGAGCAGTATTTGTACCATCTGCGCATCACTCCTTGTTGCGGCGGCAGTAAGTGCAGTTTGATAATTAATAATGGTTTCGCCCTCTATGTCTGCACCAGATGCTATCAGCAACGCAACAGTTTCAATTCGGCCATGGTTTACCGATGTCACCAATGCTTTGGGAGAGATGGCAATTCCATGGCGTTTTGCTTTGAGCCGTTCCCTCAGTCCAGTTAGATTATCTGATTCAATATAAGCAATCAGAGTGTCGCTCCAATCCCGCGAAGCGTCTTGGCCGATGTCTTGAACAGCACGCGCTGTTATGCCAAAAGAACTCAGCCCAGCTATTAACAGAGACAGAAATGCCAATCCCCACCAAATCGATACAAAGCGGTATACACGGGGATCGGGGTCTCTGTACGCAGGAACCTTACGGATGGCCAGATAATTAAGCAACGCAATGACTGCAGCAACTACGGCAATTAGGGTACTAATAATCAAATCGTCAAAACTAAAGCTACTAAAAGCTTCACCAAGGATGGCGCTGTTACGCTGAGTGATAAACGCCTGCAGCAAAGCTATACTCCCCACAACAAGGACATTCATCCAGGCGAAACGGATAGAACGGCAGAAGATAAGATAGGCAGAAACGATCAATACCGTAGGGAAAGCAGCCAAGGCCAAATGATTTAGGGTTGAGACAAACGCTTCGCCAAAACCGGCGATCCATCCAGTCCAGCCAATGAGTAACAAGGGTGGAAGAAAAAAAATTACCCACGCAGAAGTACGGAACACTGAGGCAGCAGGACGGCTCCGAATGGAGCAATGCCAGAAAACAAGGCCCAATATTACTGTTCCGGGGTAAATAAGGACAACGACTTTATAGGTCCAGTCGATGCCACTACCGTAGCCAACGGCTCCAGAGAAGAACATGAGCAAAAAGGCTAGGAGTAGAGCAGTAAGCACTGCGATGATTCGCCACACTGACTGGCCAAATCTCATAAGTATGCTCCTTAAATAGCTGGATACAATGGAATACGTACTTCAATCATTTTGCTTTCGGGCTTTATGTCAAAATAATTGCTCTTACCATAGCATCCAGAAGTCATTCCACTCACACCTTTCACAGAGTTATGCTCAATCTGATAGATACCGGGGGCAAGCAGGATGAGCCCTTCCGGAAAGTCATTAAGTTTTAACTTTCTTTTTTCTTTTTCAACATACTTATACTGGCTGGCGGTATCTCCTGCCCAGCGTGTGATAGTTACCCCTTTATCCTGAGAGTGTTCCTCGTAGCGTATGAGTGTTATTGAACGTACGCGATCAAAGGGCATGATGGCTTGATTCGAGATATTGATAAAAATTGGTTTAATCAGACATGTGCTTTGCATGCCTTTCTCCAACCCTTTACCAGTATAGTCAAACTCGGCCAGTTTTTGCCAAGGAGCTGGGAGCTGTTTCCATTTTACTGCTCGGGCCTTGATAGTATAATGGCCAGGATTCCAATCTTGTGGGGCTATCCAAATGCTGATACCAAGATTGCCATTAACTACCTCCCTGGTGCTCTGTTTGAGAAGTTTACCATGAGAAGAGGGATGGTCCCACCGACCGGGTATACCGGCCGCGCTGGAGACATTCTTAATGGACCGATCGTCACTGGCCGGATCGATGATAACCCCAAAGTTTCCCGGAGGAATAGGGTCTAACCTGTCACCATAATTCAGTATCACACCAAATATTCCCTGAGCATTATCATGAGAGACCAGCAACTCAATACGAGACAAATCGTTAATCGTATCAATCTCGGGAACAACCATCTCGATAATAAGGGCCTTTACTTCCTCTTCGTAATCGACACGGACAAATTCCATGGCTACTACTTCGGTCAGCCGTCGACTCATAGAACAACCAAGCTCTGCCCAGCAAAGAAACAGAAATGTTACCCAAAAACATACTGCTACTTTACTGTTTCCCATACGAAAAGCCTCCTCCTTGAGAGATGCAATATGCTTTGTATTTGCCGTTACCTTCAGTGACGATCTTGTTTAGTCTAAATTTTTCTTAATTATTTATTCTCAGACGAAATACTTTTGACAGAAATTTTGGATACCATATCAAAAGGAGACCAGTGGTACTCTTAGCAATTTAAAAGAACCTGGCTTTGTTACGTATACATGTAAGGTTTCATTAGTTTCACTTTTTATTCTTTCTAAACTTAGAGCTAACAAGACCAACTAAACCTATCCTGAGGCGATTTAGGTTTAATTATTTGCCAAACAATTTACTCGCGAACCCCAAAACACCCTCCACACCACCAATGGAATCGAGAAAAGATCCACCACTACTGGCATTATCCACCATCTTAGGAAGTGCTTCAGACAATCCCCCGGCTGCTTCTTGCACACTAATTCCAAGTTTTGTCGCGAACGCGGAAATTTTTTCAGAGCCAATGGCACTACTGATTTGTTCAGCTGATATTTCCGCATTAGCACCATCACCAAGCCAGGATTTCGCCATGTCTCCCAATCCACTCGAATCCATATTCTTCATCAATGCACCAAGGTCAAACCCACCATCACCATCGGTTAAACCAGACAAGGCCGTAGTCAGAGAACTGAGATCTAATTTACTACCAGCATCTCCACTGAGATTGCTTTTGCTGAACATCTTTGCCCCCATCTGAATCAATTCTTCCATATTCATTAATTTTTCCCCACTTTTTTATTATTAAGAGACAGTGACTATTTACAGTTCAACTCATGCTGTATCCGGAGCATTTTTTATTACCTATTCCATGCCTAATTTTGCTCCATCCTCTGAAGAATAGCCTTGAGAACTAAGGATAATTTGATAATTATTAGCTTTAAAATTGAAGCTGCTACAAGGTACGGTTACCCACTGGCAGGAGAACGGAAACTTGAGGTTGTTCCTGAATCGTTATGTACCTACACAGTATACGTAGCAGCCTTTCCACTCATTTCTTCAAGATGATTAATTATTCTGGCCATTAACACTTATAACAATTTTCGCAGTCGCTTATATCCGGCCTTGATTTCATCTGCTGCCAAAGATAGGCCTGCTCCGGCATTTTCGGCAGTCTTACCCGCTTCATCGGTCAGTGGCTTATACTCGGCGAGAAAAGATTCCCATTTTTTCTCCAGCTGTTCCAGTTCGTCTTTTGCCTCTGCCTTACCCAGATGGGCTTTAAGCTTAATCTCATCCCGCAGCTTCTCAATAGACAATTTATAGTTCTCTAGACTACTTTTAGTATTACTCATTACTTACTCCTTTTTTCAGAAAAATCTTGTAGTGCTTCCACTCCACACTGAGGTTCCCACCTTCACGGAAGGGCGGTTTTAAAATATCAAGATATTAGATGTAACAATATTAGTGGTCTCGCTCAGTCACAAGCTTAGAGTAGCCGAGTGAAGCTCCTTACATACGACTGGAATGGGCACAGTGTAGGTTTAGCTTTTCATACTCTTAAATTCTTATAACTAAGAAAAAATTATGATCACACGTTTAGCATATATATTCGTATACGGCATTCGCAACCAGCTTCTCATTTAATTATCATTATTAATTTAATTCTATGTGAAAAAAAGGATGATTGTCAAGGAACAGTATGGTGCTCACTGGAAAAAAAAGGCAAGCGCATTGAAACAATTCCCATGGAGTAGAATAGTTGAATCGTTGAGTAGGTCTTTGACTTGGCTAGGTTAATGATAGCAAGGAAAACTCTAATTTAAGATGTTTTCTGATTTTCGGAGTCCAGGAAATGAATTTGACTCAACCCACTAAAATTTCGTGGATTGAGGCGAAGAGTAGCGGCATCAAGTTCGAGAGTTGATGGGGAAAATCGTACCTTCGATGTGGCATATAGTAACCACTGTTAACTTTATGCCCACTTTTTCAACCTAGCTCACATTGGATACTGGGTGGAGAAAAGTACTCCATCTGAAAGATGGACGCATACCCGACATTTAGAGAATTGAAAATAGTTGTCGATCACGGAAAAGCTGACGCTCCTGACATATCCGCATCGAACAAGACTACTGCAAATTTTTCCCCACCATATCTAATCGACATTTTATAACGTACCAACTCAGTGCGACATGCCAGAGTAAAATGATTTTTTTTTCATTTTATTGTCCCTTAGGGCATTTATATTATATAGTTATACAAGAATGGTACTGTTCTGTTTCAGAAAAGTCGTGATAACGCGTTTGTTTATTTGGTGAATATTTGCATAACTAACTGATAGCCATGAGAAAAAACCGCAACAATTATTTTTGGGGATTTGGAGGAAGTGTAGCCATTCTACTCCTTTTATCAGGTGTGAATTATTTTCATTTCTTCGATGAACTTAATAATTCTGCCTACGATTTTTTCAGCCGGCACGCGCCATCTGCTATCTCTAGTAACAAACGATCCCTGCTCATTGAATGCTATCCGGAACAGAGCCAGTCCGGCGATGGGATATGGTTGAACCTGGTAGAACTTCTCAAAAAGAGTGATGCAAGGCAGATTGTTTTTACATTTTTTCCAGAAGGTGCCACAGAAATATTCTATAAGAAACTGGCGAGTGATAAAAAAATTTACTTTGGACGCGAAGTTACTTTTCCGAAACAATCCGAAGAACCCATATCCATGGTGCCTCTCCCAGAGAAGACCTCAAACACTTCTCTGCAAACCGCCCTTCAGATTATTCCCCCAGCAACCAAAGGTGTCTTCAGAAATCAGTATGCCACGGTATCGCTTTTACAGGATCAGCCCACTACCCATTTGGTGCGGCGGACTGTTGAGGATCGCCTCGAAATGTCCTATGACGGCAAAGATGTCTTCACAGTCAACTTCAATGGTATGCCGCCAGAATCCCAGCCCCGCCTTGACCTGACACAGGCACTTGCTGGTAACCTCATCCGCTCACTTGTCAGTGACAAAACTGTTTTTATTGGACTGAAAAGTATTGGTCCTTACTCCGGTCTACGTACCCCTGTCGCTAATAACAGCCAGAAAATCACCCCCGCTCAGTACCTCGCTTATTCTTTTGATACTCTGCTGTATAAAAAGACTCTTCGTAAAGCTAACCCCATTCTTATCTTTTTTATTTTCGCCCTATTTATATTCGCGGGTATTGTTGTCTGTCAGTTTCTTACAACCGGGCTTGCCATCGTCTCAATATGTTTTGCTATTGCCTTAAGTACTCTTTTTTCCTGGCTGATATTTGTTTTTGGTTTGGTTCAGATTCCACTGGCAGAATTGCAGCTTGGACAATGTTTATTGTTACTTCTGGTTGTGTCAGGAAAAGCACTTCTGGTTGAAGAAAACATTCAAGCCATGGCTTTTACGACAAAACTCCAGTTACAGGAAAGGCTTCTCCCCGACACATTTTACGCTTCCCCTCAGTATTGGCACCAAATCGTCGGTATGGTCCGTCAGATACTCAATCTTGATCGGTCAATATTTCTAGAAAGAATTCCAGATGGTTATCATCTTCTGGAAGTGGCTGCCGCCAACTCTTCCATAAACGACATTGCAGAAAGACGGCGGGATTATCGTCGTACACCCTACAGTACTGCGCTGGAAGAAAATGGCGCAATTGAGGTGTACAACTTTCTCGCCAATGGTGTAGACGGGGAACGTCAATATGTGATCCCTCTGCAAATTTCTGATGGAGAAGTATTGGGATTCTGGTCTTTTAGCGTTTCTCCTGAACAATTAAAAACCATTTCGGAGATCCTCTCTTTGGTCAACACATTTGCTCCGCAAATCAGCGAAATGCTTTATGCCCGAAAACTTTTTCAGGATGAACAGAAGCGTTTAAAAAGTCCTCTTCGCAAGCTTTTGGCGCTGGAAGGTGGGACAGAAATGTTTGGTGGAATTAATGACGCTTTCTCTCTTTTAAGCAGACGGCTTGATACCGTTGAATCCGTTTTTGACGGCCTGAACACTGGTGCAATTTTGTATGATCTTTTCGGTCAGGTCGTATATGCCAACAAGAAGATTACCTCCCTGTGCCAGGATCTCAATGTCAGCCCCTATAAGCTGAGTAGCTCAGAGCTTATACACATTTTGACAGACCAAGCCTTGGATGAGATTCGAGAAACTCTTGCAGACCACATCTTCAACGGCGAAAAGATGACCTTTCATAGCCGTGAGCTTGGGGAACGGCAAATCACTTTCCTGCTGACAGTCACCACGGTCAGCGGATCTTCTCGATCCGAACAATTAAATAGTGACGAGCCCCACCTGCAACAGATCAGAGGCATTTTACTGGAACTCCACGAGTTAACGGATATCAAAAAGATCATGCGACTCAACAAGGGGTTGTTTAACCATAGCAACAGCTATTTCAATACTTATCGAAAATCTCTTTATCCTGTACTGGATAAGCTCAGAAACACGCAACTCACCCAAGAAATCCGAGACAAATTAATCGACTTTATCGAAAAGAAATTATCTTTAAATTCTGATTATATTAAACGTGTGGGAGAGCTCTTGACACAAAACATTCTCTCTGGTGAAACACTTTATTTCCCTACTGACTGTGTCGAGGCTCTAAAAGCGGCTATCACCAGAATCAAGCCTGAAGCAGCTTCCAGAAAAGTTCATTTTATCTTGGAAATACCGGACCATATGGTACCGGTTCTTGCTGTACCCGATGAGCTTGAGAACATTTTTCAAGGTATCCTGCGTTATCTCTTCAATGATGCCGAACCTCAGTCAGACGTGACCATCAGCTTCAAACGAAAACACAAATTCATTGAGTGCTGCCTCCGTAATAAAGGCTATGGCATGCCAAATCATGACTTTCAGAATTATCTTTTGGCTACCGAAACAGAACTGTCCACAAATTTTCGAGCCTTGCAAGATGCGAGAAAACAGATTGCCCAATATGACGGACAGTTTACGGCGACGAGTGAATTGGGAAAAGGAACCAAATTTATAATCGCCCTTAAACGATTTCAGTAATGAATACCTGGAAGAAACAGAACCTGTATTTCGAACCAGTAAATTATTTCAATTGGACATCCTGATTTGGAACCATTTTTTAGCCTAAATATTTTCCCCACAGGAAGCCTGTCAAGTTCTGTGATCACAACCGTATGGCTGGGGGTGTGGGTTGTAGTCTTTTTCAACCTCCGGTTTGGCTGGGTTTTAAGCGGACTGGTGGTACCCGGTTACCTGGTACCTTTGATATTAGTTAAACCGTGGTCTGCCGGGGTAGTTGTTATAGAGGGAGCCATTACCTACGGGATCGTGTGGTTCTATTCAGAGAAGATTTCCCGTTGGGCTGGTTTTACCAATTTCTTCGGTAGAGACCGTTTTTTTGCTCTGCTGCTTATCAGTGTATTGGTCAGAGTGTGTTTTGATGTCCTGTTGTGGCCTTTGATTGGTGAACAGGTAAACACTCTTTTTCATTTGAATTTTGATTACCGCAACAACCTGCATAGCTTCGGCCTGATTGTGGTTGCCCTGATCGCAAACCAGTTCTGGAAACCTGGTTTTAGAAGAGGTCTTGTGGTTTTGGTTGTGACTGTTTTCATCACCTTTTTGCTAGTTCGCTTTGTGTTGATGCCTTTTACCAATTTTCATGTGGGGAACCTGGCCTACATGTATGAAAATCTGGCGGCATCTATGTTAGCGGGTCCAAAAGCCTATATTGTTCTGCTTACCACGGCCTTTATCGCATCCCACTTTAACCTCCGCTATGGCTGGGAATATAGCGGCATTATGATTCCAGCTCTTTTAGCACTGGAGTGGTATCAACCATACAAGTTGTTCGTAACCTTTATTGAAACTTTCATCATCCTGTTGGTTGCAGGCCTTCTGCTGAAGATGCCATTTTTTCAGCGAAAAACAATGGAGGGTGCCAGAAAAATACTCTTTTTCTTTAATATCAGTTTTGTCTATAAGCTTCTGATTGGCTACATGGTAGTCAATTTTTTCCCTCGATACTACATCAATGACTATTACGGCTTCGGTTATCTCCTGACCACGCTACTGGCTGTAAAAATGCATGATAAAGAGATAGCTGCCAGGATCACCAGGGCGTCATTGCAAACCTCGTTCACATCCCTTGTGGTTGCGACAATAATCGGGTTTTGTCTTGCTTCAGTTCCAAATGTGTTTTCTGTCATCAGCCGTGCCGAAACCCGGTCTGAACCCATTGTAACCGAACTTGAAAGTGGCACTTTGACCAAAGTGATTATGGAGGAGCAGGTATCACTCTATAAAACAATGCGCCGCAACTCTGTTCTAGTGCCACTACCAGAGGAGATGGATATTTTTCGAGAAGGACTCCAATTTTTACAGTTATCTATTCTGGATGACAACGAAAAATATCTCGAAGAATCTCGAAAACTTTTTGATCGCCTCCACTACTCACTTTACCTTGTTGAAACTAAACAACCACCTACTACAAGTAGGTGGGTTTGATTTCGCGGACTGAAA
>CAZDJE010000107.1:0-12457 GCA_964505715.1 uncultured Desulfocapsa sp.
GTATATTGTATACTTCTATTCTGTTTTTATATCGGACTTTTGTAGCTGTTCAATAAATCCTTTCACATTCTCAACACTTCTTGCAAAATGATGGTGGATATAGCCGCCTATCACATTTTCACAACTATACCCCTCTGTTTTACCAGACTCAAGCTGATAAACCGTGGGGACACCTTCTGGCAAGTCACTGATTTCAGAGTAATGAAATTCATGTCCATGTAGCGATTGTCCATTACGACCTAGTGGACAGTCGCCTGTAAGAGAGGGCTTTCTATACCCAAGTCGTGACAAGTGCGGCTTCATTTGAATGGTAAAGGGGAAGATTCCACTCATGCCATAGCTATTGTCCTCAATGGTATTAAGCTGATCACAGAGATACATAAAACCACCACACTCGCCTACTATAAAGCCACCGCTTTTGCCAAACGCATAAACAGCGGTGAGCATTGATTTGTTTTTACTCAGTTCTTTAGCATGCAGTTCAGGATATCCGCCTCCAAGGTAAATACCTTTACAATCAGGTGGCAGCTTTGTGTCAAAAATGGGGCTAAAAAAATGCAATTCTGCTCCTGCATCACGAAGTATTTCAAGATTGTCTTCGTAATAAAAACAGAACGCCCTGTCCCTGGCTACAGCCAGACGTACCTTTCCCTTTGTTGAAACAGCTGCGCGAATAGCTTCTTGAGAACTGCATGTTTTTCTTTTGGAAAGACTTAGCAGCAGATCAAGATCAATATGTTTCTCAATTGAATCAATAAGCTCTGATAATTGATTTTGATCCAGAGGATTTTCATCCCCCATATATAAACCAAGATGACGATCGGGAATAGTAAATCGAACATCAGGTGGGAAAAAACCGAGAATTCTGGCGTGACATTTACCTGCCATCCCCTCTTCTATCAATTCACGGTGTCTGGCAGATCCGACACGATTAAAAATCACACCTGTAAGTGTGATTTCGGATTGGTAGCTCTCAAAGCCCTTTACTACGGCGGCAACACTTTCTGCGGCAGAACTGGCATCGACGACAAGAATAACAGGAAGGTTTAACTCATTTGCAAGAGCTGCAGAGCTGGCAATTCCGCCATCAAAAAGCCCCATAACGCCTTCCACAACGGCGACATCACTGGTATTGAGACGTTTGTTAAATATTTTCTGACAGAAGCTTTTTCCACACATCCTGAGGTCAAGATTAGAAGAGATCTGGCCGGTAACCATTCTGTGAAGAGTGGGATCAATAAAATCAGGGCCACACTTGAACGGCTGCACGCGTAATCCCCTGGCCTTCAGTGCTGCCATAATCCCGATGGTAAGGGTAGTTTTACCGGAACCGCTTGCCGTTCCACCTATCATAAATGCTGAAGTTGATGTCATTGAATGATTTGTACAATGAGTAGTCTGCAGAATAACATGCTCAGTAAAAAGAGAAATGACCCCATAAGCATTAAATGGTTTGTTTTTATGATATCCTTACTTTCAAGCTCTCGATGGGGATATCCCATAGCCGGCTTGACCATTTCTTTTCCAAAATAGACCGATGTTCCGCCAAGCTCTATTCGAAGTGCCCCGGCTACTGCTGACTCGGAATGTGCTGCATTTGGACTCGCATGAGCTAGCCGGTCACGCCTGAAGACAATAAATGCATTCTTCCAGTCTAGCCCAAGAAAAAATGCGGCTGGGATCAGGACTACACCGCTTATCCTTGCTGGTATCCAATTTACAATATCATCAATGATTGCGGCAGTTCTGCCAAAATAGAGATACTTTTTATTCTTATAGCCAAACATGGAATCCATGGTGTTGACAGTCTTATATCCCATGGCACCAATGGTCGCTAGGAAGAGCGGATCGATCCCGGTAAGGGGTGAGAACAGGGAGAAGAGAACGGCATAAAAAAGAGGAGCTGTTACCCCATCCACCATGTTTTCAGCGACGGTTTCAACGCAGGCCCTTATAATTCCTAAACGATCTAATTGCGAGGTGTCTCGCCCCACTATCTGGGCCACGGCTGTACGTGCAGAGTCAAGTGCTTCGCTACGATTAAGGGCCTTATAGACAGCTAAACTATGAGCAATAAGGCCGCGAGCTGCAAGGCATGTGTAGAGTAGAATAATTGCGACAAGCTGGGCAAAAAAGCTTGAGTAAAGGTTTAGCAACAGAAGTATCCCAGTGATCAAACTAACCGTGTTTACCAAAACAAGGATGAAGCAAACAGAACCTGCAAAGAGTTCAGATGAGATTTTTTTTCGTGTTATTCGCTCACTACTGACACAAAAATAACCAATAAGCTGTACTGGATGTGGGAGCCATCGAGGATCTCCAAGGCAGAGATCAAGAAGCACGGCCATGATGAGTTGTAATTCAAAAAGATACATATATTCTACAGTCCGAGAAGCGAATAGATTTGATCCATATCGAGAGCTTTCCTGACGGTATCAGCAAGTGCATCAAAGGCGGGTTCAAGGTTGTAGGAGTTTAATGGACCATCGTAGGCGCCATAGCCTTTTCCTTGACGTACAGAGTCGATAAAACTGCGGCGAAAGAGATCGGAGTCAAAAATCCCATGGAGATAACTGCCCCAGATTTTGGAATGAATTCCTGCGGCACCACAGGCTGAACCATCTTCATAACTCAGCAGAGAAGCACTTTGAGCAGTGGTCTGACCATGGTGTATTTCATAGCCAATCACTGGCTGCCCCGATGCTAGATGAGTTCCTTTTTTGCGTGTAAGAGTCTTCTTTGGAGCAAGGACGGTAATCATCTCAATAAGTGATAGTCCGTTCACAGAACGAGTGTGCGATTCAATTCCATAGGGATCATCAATTTTCCGACCAAGCATTTGATAGCCGCCACAAATACCAACTATTTCACATGATGTTTCAGCTAGTTGAATGATTTTGTCTGCCATTCCAGTTTTTCGCAGGCTTTCAAGATCACCCATAACATTTTTCGAGCCTGGAAGAATAATGACATCTGGATCTTTCAGCTCATCTGGATCTGAAACCACATGTAAATAGACATCGGGTTCCGTGGTAAACGGCTCAAAATCGGTGAAATTTGATATGTGAGGCAGGCTGATTATGCAAATTTCAATATGTTGCTGAAGCGGACGCTCACCATTGAAGAGCCCGTCCTTAAAGGATACCGAATCTTCTTCTGGAATTCCATGGTTATGCAAGTAGGGAATCACCCCTAAAACATCTTTACCGGTATGGTTTTTTACATAATCATGGGCGTCCTGAAGCAGATCACTGTTGCCTCGAAACCTATTCACCAGAAATCCGGCAACAAGTTTTCTTTCCCACTCGCTTAACACTTCCATATGTCCGACAAAAGAGGCGTACACACCTCCCCTGTCAATATCACCAACCAGCACTACCGGTGACCTGGCATATTGAGCCATTCTCATGTTTACGATATCGTGGCTTTTAAGATTGACCTCGCCTGGCGATCCGGCACCCTCAAGTATTATTGCCTCGTAATTTGCAGCCAACTCATCATAGCAGTCACAGACAATCCCCATGGCCTTTTTTTTGTAGCTCACATAGTCCATAACGGACATGTTCCCAAGGGGTTTACCACGAACAATAATCTGACTGCCAGTGTCTGAATTCGGCTTCAGCAAAATGGGATTCATCAAGACATCCGGATCAAGCCGTGCCGCCTGTGCCTGGACAACCTGAGCACGCCCCATTTCAAGACCATCCATAGTCACAAATGAATTGAGTGACATATTCTGGGCCTTAAAAGGAGCTACCCGTACTCCGTCCTGAAGCAGGATTCTACAAAGGGCTGCTGTAAGCACAGACTTTCCGGCGTTTGAAGAAGTCCCCTGGAACATAATAGATGGGGTTTTGATATTTTTTGTATGTGTAACTTTTGGAACAGAGGGGAAAAAACTGTGTAGTGCGGTAATAAACGCCCTGTTCTCCTGTCTATCACGGACGGCTATCCTGAAAAATTGCGGTCCAAGTCCCCTATAGTTATTACAATCTCGAATAATTATATTATGGGAAAGGAGATGTTGCTGAAGTTTTGCAACGTTATATTCAGGGGCCAGTTTTATGAGGAAATAGTTTACACTTCCTGGGAAAACATGAAGCGCAGAAAAGTCATTCAGTTTATTTAGAAACGCCTCTCTGTTCTCCAAACAAACTTGTATTGAATCTCTGCGATAGGTGTCATCTGCAAGTGCCTTTTCCCCAACGATCTGAGCAAGACTGTTAACAGACCAGGGTGGAAGAATTATTCGTAATTTTTCAGAGACCGCTTGAGGAAAAATACCAAACCCCAAACGTAGTCCGGGGATTGCGTAAAACTTAGTCATGGAGTGGAGGGTAATAATGTTTTCGGCTTTTCCGGCAAGACTCTTTCCGTCTGCAACAAATTCCAGAAAGGCTTCATCGAGAACAAATGTGACTTCTGCAAAACGCTTTGCGAGTGCAAGTAACGCTTCGCTGTCTATAAGTACTCCCGTTGGGTTATTTGGTGATCCTAAAAGTACACAGTCGCCAGGAGTAAGGTTCTCCTCAACTGTTTTTAAGTCCAGCTCAAAACCATTTTCTTCGAGCAAGGCAAGTGTTTTAATCTCAACGTCTGCAATCTCCATCACCTTTAAATAATCAATATAACAGGGTACAGGAATGATAGCCCTGCTGCACCCAAGCACGCGAGGCAGCTGATACAGAAGTTCAGTCGTACCATTTGCAACGATTACACTGTGGTTTGGAAGAGTATATTTAGCGGTTATTGCCTGCTGTAGACTTGATGCCGAGGGATCAGGGTAATGAAGGATGGTCTCAAGATTTCGACTGATACAGGATCGAAGCCAATCGGGTGCACCGAGTGGATTAATATTGGCACTAAAATCAAGAATGGTCTCTATGGTGATTGATTTGTCTTCTGCTGTACCATGGATATTTCCCCCATGGCCATATTCATTCTTCACTGTCATAATATATGTTTATACCGAATAAGAGACACAGAACGCAACGGCTACTGAAAGTTCTGTAAGTTCACAGATTGCTCCAAGCGTGTCCCCGGTGGCTCCGCCAAGTTTTCTTTGACACCAGAAACTAAAAAGAAAGAGTGGTGTCAGGATGGCAAAGATCAGCAGCAAAATGGAAACAAACGAGAAAAATGTTACAATAACGAAAACATACAGACTAGCAAATAGTGCGATGTAACGACTGTCAGGCGAATAAAAAAGAAGTCCAAGGCCATCGTTCTTTCGAGCGTATGGAAGTATTGCCATACTGAGCAGTATAGCCAACCTCCCAGTCATGGGAATAAGTATGAAGGCCTGAAGCATCACAATCGGATCAAGACTTGATAGAGCAGCATATTTACCAAGGAGCACAAAAATTAGACCAAGAACACCCATTGCTCCCACATGACTATCTCGCATGATTTCGAGTGCACGTTTGCGGGGCCTGCTACTTAAAAGCCCATCGAAACTGTCAGCTAAACCATCGAGATGGAGACAGCCTGAAATCCCTGCAAGGAGTATCATCCCAGCTACAGCTAAAACTGACCCCGGAAGATACCCGCTAACAAGAGAGATAAAAAGGCTTGTAATTCCACCTATACAGAGGCCAAGAAGCGGAAACCAAAGCAGACTTGCTTTGAAATAGTGTTGATCCTTGTCCTGCTTCCAGGAAATCGGCACAATGGTAAGAAAACGGAATCCTGCAAGAAAACTGGCAATGGGATGAGAGAACGCCTTTTTTATTCCATTGCCACAGGTTTTACTTTGAGCCGGTGTCCCGTCTTCCATCTTACTTATCAGCTCCTGCAACAGCAGCTTCTTCAAAAGTTGCCACTTCTGTTAAAACAGCAACGGCTGCTTCAACCAGATTCATGGCAAGTGCGGCCCCTGTCCCTTCACCAAGACGAAGGTTCAAATCGAGCAGTGGTTTACAGCCAAGTTTCTCCTGAATGGCACGATGGCCAGGTTCCATGGAACGATGGGCACAGATGATATAGTCACGGACAAAGGGTTCAATGGTGATGGCAATAAGTGCTGCAGCCGAAGAGATAAAGCCATCGACAACAACTGGCTTGTTATGGGCCGCAGCTCCAATAATCAAACCTGCAATTCCGCCTATTTCAAATCCGCCGACTTTAGAGAGTATATCAAGACCATTCTTTGGGTTTGGTTTATTGCGATCAAGGATGGTTTTCAGAACCTTTATTTTATGTTCAAGTTGCTCATCATCAAGACCGGTGCCACGACCTGTGAGTTCTTCAAGCGGTTTTCCGGTGATCACGGCTGCAATAGCAGTTGACGGGGTGGTATTACCAATGCCCATATCGCCGGTGCCAAAGATATCGATACGATCCGCTAAGTCATTTGCAATGTCAATTCCGGATTCCACTGAACGTGTTGCCATGGCAAGACTCATTGCGGGGCCTTTTGCGATATTATCCGTCCCAAGCCCTACCTTCTTATTGATGATTTTTCCCTGCTCTGCAAGTTGCTTTAAATCAGCAGCCACTCCCATATCAACCACAATAACTTCGGCCCCAGCCTGACGAGCGAGTGCATTAATCCCAGCCCCGCCATTCACAAAATTATATACCATTTGCGGAGTCACTTCCTGGGGAAATTTACTTACCCCTTCAGCAACCACGCCATGATCTCCTGCCATGGTTACAATGGCTTTTCGTTTTACATTTGGTGTAATGGAACGGGTCATCCCGGCTAAATCCATACTTAAATCCATCAGGTCACCAAGCGCCCAATGGGGTAACGCGAGTTGGTCCAATCGACTTTTTGCAAGGTCTCGGGAATCACTGTCCTGGGGAAATATGTTCGTAAGTGTTCTATTCAGCAGACTCATATTATATATCTCTATGTTTTTATTTAGTTGATTGATCTTTTAAAATAAGTGGTAAACCACAACTCACTAGAATAACCTCGCCCGCGGCAGCTGCAATCAATCGGTTTGAGCGACCAACAAGATCACGATATTTCCTAGCAAGTTGATTATCCGGCACGACTCCCATTCCTACTTCATTACTCACACAAATCACTGTTCCGTCAAATTGTTCACAGGCATTGATAAAAGATGTAACCTTACCCGCCATTTCATCTTCACCAAAGGGCGTATCAGATTTTTCAGCATCATACAGAAGGTTATTCACCCACAGTGTTAAACAATCAATTAGACAGACGGATTGCGGAGTAAGTTCAATAATTCTTTTATCAAGCGCGAGTTCTTCCTCAATTGTGCACCACACTCTGGGATTCCGATCTGCTTGATGACGGGCAATCCTATCGTCCATTTCAGAATCCACGACTGGACAGGTCGCAAGAAAGTAGTGGGCCCCTATCAGGGATTCCGCACGACTCAGAGCATAATCGCTTTTGCCACTTCTGGCACCACCGGTCACAAGGATTAACTTAGCCATAACTTTTTATTCAACTCCAAGGTTTAAACCGGTAATCACAGCACCTTCTGAAAAAAGCTCAAGAGTTGTAAAGCACCCTTTTTTAATTTTGAACAGAAGGTAATGGGAAGGATTAAGTTTTAGAAAATAGCACAGTAATGCACGAATCACACCACCATGTGCAACAATTATAATATTTTGTTCCGACATTGCCACAATTCTATCAGCGGCAACATGCACCCTACACGTAAAATCTGAAACAGATTCACCCTCAGGAAAACTAAAGGTATTGACACAGTCAGCCCAATCAGGAATCAGATCAGGGTCTTTTGCCGCTATTTCCTTAAAAGTAAGTCCTTCCCAGCGACCAAAATCAACTTCGCGTAAATTGTTATCATAGATAACAGACTGTTCAGAAAACAGAATTTCACAACTTTCACGACATCTAAGCATGGGACTTGCTATTATTTTTGCTGTTTTTGATTTTTTGAAATATTTTTGTATTTCCTCTATCTGCTTTTTTCCTGCAGTAGAAAGTGGGACGTTGCGTGATCCGATATATCTTCCTGAGTAGCCTGTCTTTCCGTGTCGGACAAGGGTGATCTTTTTTATCATACTCGTTTACCTATTGTAGTTTCATCCCAGTATCCTCACTGTACCTAAAGGTCATATAATAAAGAATAGAATTATCTTTTATTACAATAAATCAAGTAATTACTTAAAAACTACTGTCTGTCTGGTGTCAACGAAACAATCGGCAAAATAATTCCTGATTCTTTCTGCATGACGTTTCCCGCCATCGGCTAGCGCGAGAATAGCAAATCTAATATTTTTTGAGAATTCAGAGGATTTTTCATGTTAAGTTCTTTATAAAAAAATGCTGAAAATAGCATAGGAAAACAACGATTGCAAGTTGTTGGCAAACTCCAAGTCTTGTAGCTAAAAAGAAGAAATATTTTACATTTCAATCAATTACAGATAAGATATCACAAACAAAAGAGATATTTAAAGGGCAAGAACCTAACAACGGCCTATTTTTTTTATATAGATGAGGTTTTTTTGTATGACAATCAAAGTTCTCATTGTTGATGATGAACCCATTAATGTCAAACTAATTAAGGAAATACTTGAATACGAAAATGGCTTTCAATTCAAATCAGCATTTAATGGAGTTGATGCCCTGGCCCTGTTAAAGGAATATACGCCTGATTTAATAATTCTTGATATCATGATGCCTGGAATGAGCGGCTATGACGTGTGTAGAAAAATTAAATCAGACAAAAAGCACAAGTTCGCAAAAATTCTTATGGTCAGTGGTAAGGCCATGATTGAAGATCGGCTGCAGGGATACAAAGCTGGAGCTGATGATTACATCACCAAACCTTTTGTGGATGATGAATTACTTGCTAAACTAAAGGTCTTTTCAAAATTAAAAAAGACAGAGGAAATTGACGAATTAAAAACCGCTATTCTTCAGCTATTTTCCCATGAAACAAAGACACCCCTCAACGGAATCCTGCTTGGCAGTCAGCTGATACTCGATACTCCTGCTATTTCTGAAAAAGTAGCTGAATATGCAAAACTTATTAAAATTTCAGGAGAACGAATCCACGATCTAGTTCGGAAAATCCTCCTTCTTTCAAGTCTCCGAAATAACAGGGAGCTTCTTAAGGGGCGTCAATCTGTCCAAAAATATCTACTTGAATTTGCCAAAAACTCTAATGCTCTGGTAGACGCAAAATGTACGATCACGGTTTCCTGCCCCACTGATTTTATCCTTGAAGTTGATTGGAAGCTCTTCCATGAAGCTTTCCAAGCAGTTGTTGAAAATGGCATTAAATATTCACCTGATGGTGCCTGCGTTAAGCTCTCAGTAACTCAAGATAACAGTAACGTCATTTTTAATGTGGTGGATACAGGTTTAGGCATTGATCCTGAATGTAAAGAAATGATTTTTGACGAGTTCTATTCCCAACACATTGAAAACCATACAAAAGGCACAGCGCTTAGCCTTGCAATAGCCAAGGAAATTATGCGGCTGCATCAAGGGGGACTATACGTTGAAAGCAAAATTGGTGAAGGGTCCAACTTTTTTTTCACACTTCCCGCGTCCCTGGCGTACTAGCACATTTTTTCTAATCTTCCCTGAATATAACTCAAGTTTGTCCTAGCTTGTTCTTCTGATTTATTAATGACTTACGACTGGAAGATGCCATATGTTTTTTGAAAATGAATTGAACCGCCACCTTTATTCACTTAACAGAAAGTTCAGCCCAAAAGAACTTTCTGCATTAATGGATCAGGCTATCATGGACCTTAAAAACCGAAGTGTTGCAGGGGCAGTTATCGTGCCCGCATCATTTCTTCTTGGTGGTTTTGCAACTGATTACGCCTCCGAACAGATGTCTCTTTTTATATTTATAGGATCAATTCTGAGTGTGGCTACTCTTATTCGCATCTCGGCCATCGTTGCTTTTTCAAGACCATCAATTACCAACCGTCATAGTTGGATTGCGGTCTTTTTCTGGTCAAATCTCTTTATGGGCATCAGCTGGGGATTGTTTTCAGCCACAAGTGCTTTCTTTTACCACGACTCCCTCCATATAGCGCTTATCATCATTATCCTTGCCGGCATTGGCGGTGGCTCTATGGTAAGTTACTGTATTTGGGAAATCCTCTCCTATAGCTATCTACTTTCTATTTTAGTGCCCACTGTTCTCGTGGAATTCTATATTGGAAACAATGTCACAATTCCAATTGGTATTGCGGTCAGCTTTTTTCTTATTTTTAATCTTGTGCAGACCAAAATATGGAATAAGCACTACTGGCTGTCCCTGATTAATGAGTTCGTTGTTCAATCAAACGCCATTGAGCTCAAAAAACTCAATGCCCAGTTGAGTGACGAAATTTTGGAACATAAACAAACTGCAAAAAATATTGCTGTTAGTAGCAAAAAACTTCAGGATATTTATAACTCAGCCCACGATGGAATTTTCATTTTTGAACTTAGCGGTCAGGTCATTGATATCAATGAGACGATGTTAAAAATGTTCAACATATCTCGTCAGGATGCCCTTAAATTTGACATTAACCGAAGTTTCCAATCAATCAAAAATAAAAACGTCGACCTGGCGACGATCTGGAAAGAAGCGCTGGTGGGAAACGATCAGGAATTCACCTGGTTGACCAGGACCCAGGATAGAGATGACTACTCAACTGTTCAGGTAAACTTAAAAAGAAGTCAGTGGGGAGACGATTCTGTTATTATTGCAACGGTTCGCGATATTACGTTTCAGGTTGAAGCAATGAGGGCAACCTCCGCCGCCAATCATGCAAAATCAGAATTTATTGCAAACATATCCCATGAGCTTCGCACCCCTATACATGGAATTTTGGGTTATGCCCGTCTCGGCGCCAAACGCTTTGAGGTATTGCCAAAACACAAAATTAATGAATACTTTACAATGATTCAGGAGTCTGGAACCAGGCTGATGACTCTTCTAGACAATGTACTTGATTTTTCAAAGCTAGAAATTGGCAAGATGCGCTACACCATGAGGATGAGTGATTTGTTGCCTCGAATTCATCAGGTGGTAAGGGAAATCAAAGCAAATGCAGCTGAAAAAGAACTAAAATTTGAGATTAAATGTGAGCAGGAACAGCTGATAGCATTTTATGATCAGGAAAAAATTGTCCAGGTTCTACGCAATCTTCTATTCAATGCTGTTAAATTCAGCAACGAACAGAGTTCAATTCAAATTGACTGTATAACGCTAAAGCTTGAAGATCATCCTTCAAAACAACAAATAAGTGTAACAAACCAAGGGATTGCAATTCCTAAAGATGAACTGATTACTATTTTTGATAAATTCATACAGTCTTCAACCACAAATACAGGTGCCGGTGGCACAGGTCTTGGTCTTGCCATTTCTAAACAGATTCTACGAGACCACAACAGTATAATCTGGGCCGAAAACAGCTCGGACGGAAAAACTATCTTTCGGTTTTTACTTCCGATGGGGGAAATTGAGTAACCTAAAACGGTTACCGTGGACAATAATCTTCTCAACTTTCTGATTTGTGCTAAGGAGTAAATGTATCAGGCTGAAGGTGTTATCATTTCAGATTGTTAATCTCTTTGTACAGTTTTACAGAAACATTCTGTGCTTCCTGTAATTCATTACTGGAGAGTATTGTATTTAAAAAATTCGTTGCAGCTACAGCACTCCCATGTCCGTTAGTTGCTGCCACGCTAAACCAGGAATACGCTTTTATCATATCGACAGTTGGCACACCATTGCCAGTGTACCAGAGAATACCCATATTGTACTGAGCTAGGGCATAGCCTTTTCTGGCTGCCTTTTCAAACCAGTAACCAGCTTTTTCATAATCTTTTTCACTTAATTTTCCCGTAAAATAGAGATAGCCAAGTTCACTTTGCGCATCGGGATCACCTCTCTTTGCGGCAAGCTCATACCAGTGCATGGCCTCATCGTAATTTTGAGGAACATTCTGTCCTGTAATAAAAAACTGTGCCAATATTCTTTCAGACTCTTTTGAACTTTTTCCATTAATTGCTGCGTTGTACAGCCATTTAAATGCCTCTCCGGTATCCGTTTGGACCCCCATTCCTTTCATATACATACCGCCGACGATAAACATAGCATCCACATTTCCTTTTTTGGCTGCTTTTAAATAGAGATTAAAAGCCTTACGGAGATTTTTGGGGGTACCATGTCCATAGTAATACTTCTGAGCAACTGACATCGTAGTTTCGACTGCAAAAGCAGTGCTTTCTGTAACCATCACAAGAGAAAAAAGAAGGAACAGTATGCGTAATTTAAAAAAATAAAATACGAGGCGCTTCATTATCCGGAGTGCTCCCTAAGTTTTGAATAAGGAAATAATATATGGCGGTTTTCGTGTTTCTTCTAACCTGAAGATTTCAAAAACATGATTGCCTGGAAAGGAACTCTAGTTTGCCTTAAAAGCAGAAAGCCATTCCCATTGATTGTAAAAAGCAGTGGTACAATGATTTATTTTTTAGTATAGATAATTTTAGTAA
>CAZDJE010000108.1:0-7806 GCA_964505715.1 uncultured Desulfocapsa sp.
ATTGCAGTAATACGGCCCATTATTGGAATTTCTTCACCTTTAAGCCCATTAGGATAGCCTTTGCCGTTATATTTTTCATGATGAGTTAAAGCAATTTCTCTGGCTGTTTTCAACAGAATGGAATCATGTTTACCAGTAATATCCGCACCAATCTGAGGATGCTGCTGTATGATGTTCCATTCATCGCGGTCAAGCTTTCCCGGCTTTAAAAGGATATTATCAGCAACACCAATTTTCCCAATATCATGCATAGGTAAAGCATTAAGAATCAGCTCAGCATCTTGCTCGCTCATACCTGCTGCGAGCGCCAACTGCTGAGAATAATGACTCATACGCATAACATGCATGCCGGTTTCATTATCTTTGTATTCAGCAGCACGGCCCAAACGTTGTATGATTTGAAAACGAGTTTCATTGATTAATCTGGTTTGATCTTTGACCTGACTGTCCAGTAAGTGTTTGTTATCATATAAGTTTGAATGAGTCTGGACTCGTCTTAATACCAGAGGGGCACTCACAGGCTTGGTAATACAATCAACTGCACCGACATCAAAACCATGACTTTCATCTTCGACTTCGCCTTTAGCCGTCACAAAAATAACGGGAATATCGGCTGTGCTATAGTTTTCTTTGAGTTGTCTGCAGATCTCATAACCATCCATGCCTGGCATCATAATATTGAGTAGAATAACATCAGGTTTTTGTTCACTCCGGGCAGTCGTTAGTGCCTTTTGACCATCCGTTGCAATTTTTAATTTTTAATTTTCTTTGAGAATACCACGTAAAACATCGATGTTTTCCGGCATATCATCAACAATTAATACGGTTGGATTTTGGCCTGTCATCGGCATCTTTTTTCCTGGAGTGTGAAAATCAATAGAAGATCCTGAATTATTATCGTTATGCTACTCATTCATTTCAGCTTTTTAGAGTGATCTTTGATATGTCGCACATAATACTCTGTAACTTAATCAGTCACAGTTAGCATACGGACTCATCTACCCCGCTGAAAAAATCGGAGCAATTTTTTGTCGCTGCCTGACTGTAATTGTCAAATAACTTGAAGCGCAGGTCATCATAAGAATTTTAGCAGTCATTTGCTGAGGGAAAAACTTCCCTACTCAAGTTAACGTCAGAATAACAAAGAAAACAATTTTAATCTCAACCTTTTGCCTCCTTTTTTAGGGGTATTTTACACCCAGCACTCAGATAAATAATTTACAGAGCGATAAAAGTCAAAAGTGAACAAATAGAGTTTTCTCAAAAAACGCTCCCCCCAGGTTGTAAAAGCTGGTTTAGGAATTGGTGGTCATTATGGAGAAGGGGCATTGCGTAAAGAAGGTTGAACAATACAACTCTTGCAGAATCCGTTTTCGTTTTTACTTTTAACCAGCAAGGATTAATGGTAGGTGCGCTATCCAGGGGTCCAAAATAACAAAACGTAATCGTTAGAAAGGTTTTAATTGGATCAATTGAGAAAAACTCAGGAATGATTTGCTAAATGAATTGTCGCGTTGAGATGGTCATGGTTATATATTGTTTTTATATAAATAACAGGGTATTCTGTTCGAATCAATAAAGGTTCCCACCACCGGCGAGTCTTGGAAAACCGGTGTAATTATCTTACAAAATATCCAAAAAAGGAAATTAAACTCATGAAACAAATTTTACGTACTGCGGTACTGATTCTGTTGGTGTCCTTATTATGCTCAACTGCATGGGCAGATAACTACTCTGACACAAAAACAATGTTTGAAGAAGCTGGTGTCTCAGACATGTTTAAGAGTGCTTATGGCTACGCTCTATTTCCTACCATTGGCAAAGTCGGGTTTGTTGTTGGTGGCGCATTTGGCAAAGGCCGTGTCTATGAGCAGGGTGAATACTACGGCGACACAAAAATGACCCAGGCGAGCATCGGCTTTCAGCTTGGTGGGTCCGGGTTTAGTCAAGTTGTATTTTTTCAAGATAAACGTGCGTTTATGGAGTTTATTAGTGGTAGCTTTGAGTTTGGTCTGGATATTCAGGTTGTAGCGTTGACGGCAGCAGCCGGTGCTTCTGCCGCTACTGGCGGTAGTTCTGCGACAGCCAGTGGTGGTAAAAACAATGCTGTGACAAGTGGGCACGGGTATAACAAAGGCATGTCTACTTATACTATCACTAAAGGTGGCTTGTTGTATGATGTCAGTGTTGGTGGACAAACTTTTAGTTTCACTAAACATTGAATCGGCAATAACATATGAGCCAGAGCTCTCAATGCTCTGGCTCCATTCGCCTGATGCAAGAATTAAACGGTTCTTTTGAAATTCAAGTGGCTAAAGCAAATTTATTTATCTTAGAAAGATCCAGTTTGCCGGTCAAAAGATAAGCAATGGATTTGCCTTTGCCTCCTCTCTGTGAATCTGATTCACTCCTTTCTTGATGATCTTGAGAATATGAACTTATAAAAAGTGATCTTTGCCTTTGGTAATTGCTCACCGACGCCTTTAATAAAGGTGGGCGAATATCACAACTGACATTGGTTATTTGTTCACGATTGCCTTTTCTGGTTTCTAAATATTCCACAAAATCAATACCAGTTTCACTTCCCTTACCGTCACTTATATGTATCTGATTACGTATAAAACTCAGCCAATGTCACATGTTTGAGGCGTAATACGCTGATAAAACATAGGAATTGCAAGTGATCGGATGTGTCATCCCCGCGGAGGCGGGGATCCAGTTTCGTGCCACCCCTCTAGATTCCCGCCTCCGCGGGAATGAACAGACAAAAATGGCTGAGCTTTTTACGCAATCAGATATATGTATGCTGATGTCACCCCATTCCATCATCTCGTTTTATTCTTGGGACACGGGCGTGCAGGTAAGATTCGTGTTGAAAAAACATTGTGAGATGGCGCCATGGGTTTTCACTGTGTCATAGGCCTTACAAGGAGGCCCATTATTGTCATCTTGAAATGTCGCATCACGTGTAAAATCAACATGAATAACACGTCGTATATTTCCTGCTTCACCCTCGATTGATTTTATAAATCATAGAGATACCATTCCCAGAGCCTGCTGAAATAATTCTTCCATCATACCATCCTCACTTTGCCCAATGCGTTTAGGTAAAAAATTGCCTATCACACTTCAGTGCAATGCCCGTAGAACAATGAGATATCGCTTTTTTTATGCATGTCGAAAATATTGCTTTTAATATTTTATTTTTATGATTTAATGTCGCCAATTAAAGTTTATTAAAATTCTGCACACATGGGGCAAGATGAGTGAGCAAGTTCGAGAAGAAATGGAAGTAGACGTTATATTCATAGGAGCCGGCATAGCCAATTTGTCAGCAGCATATTCTCTTATGCAACAGATAGAAGCATATAATTCTACAGTAGAAGATACAGAAACGCCCTCAATCGAAGACCCCATAATACTGGTAATCGATAAAGGATCTAAACCGGGAAGTCATATCCTTTCTGGTGCGGTAGTTGATCCAATTGCATTTCATGAACTCTTCCCTGAACTTGGGGAAAGTGACTTCCCGTTTACAACACCAGTGAAAAAAGAAAAGGTCCAATTCCTAACCAAATCAAAGAACTTTTCTATACCCCATCGCTTACTTCCAAAAGAAATGCGATCAAATGATGGTTGCTATCTGGGGTCTCTCGCAGAAATGACAGAATGGATGGCGGGTAAATGTGAAGAGATTGGTGTTGAAGTGTACACCGAATTTTCAGGAACTAAATTACTTTACGAAGAAGATAAAGTAATTGGTGTACGGCTTGGTGATACTGGACTTCTCCATGATGGAGAGCAGGGCCCAGCATATGCACCAGGAATGAATGTTTTTGCTAAAACCACCGTACTAGGAGAAGGAAGCTGTGGTAACCTCAGCCAAGAACTTATTAAAAAGTTCAACTTGGACGAAGATGCAAACAGCCAAGTCTGGGCACTTGGGATAAAGGAACTCATTAAAATTCCTAAAGGTCGGCTATCTCAAGGTGAAGTGTTACATACCTTTGGCTATCCACTTCGTAGTGACAACTATGGTGGAAGTTTTCTCTATGCATACCAAGAAGATCTTATTGGAATCGGTCTTGTAATCGGACTTGATTTCTCCGATTCTTCTCTCAATGTTCATGAAGCATTTTTACAATTTAAAAAGCACCCAAAAATTGCCAAACTTATCGAAGGCTGTGAAGTCATTGAATATGGTGCGAAAACGTTGCCAGAGGGCGGATACTTTTCTATACCACAACTTGCTGTGGATGGCGCTGTGATGGTTGGAGACAGTGCAGGTTTACTTAACGCTATGCGCCTAAAAGGAATCCACCTAGCTATGAAATCAGGCATGCTCGCAGCCCAAAAAATCTATACATGCCTAAAAAATGATTCCTTCCTTGCTTCCGACTTAGATTATCGAAAAGAATTTGATGAATCCTGGGCAGGTCAAGAGCTTATGGGATCAAAAAACTATCGACAGGGGTTCCACCGTGGTCTTATTCCAGGAATGATAAGCACTGGATTACACTTGTTATCTGGAGGTAAGTTTCCCTTAGGACGAAAAACTATTCCTGCCGACTACTCAACAATGAAAGAAGGAGGCATTAAGCAAATAGCTGAAAAAATAAAAACAGATCAAAATCTTTATCTTGATATTACGGGTGATATCTATCTCAGTGGTACAATGCATAGAGAAGATGAACCTAGCCATATATCATTTAGAGATGATGAATTACTCGCAGAAGACCATCGCAGATTTGACTCACCATCTACTCGCTTTTGTCCTGCTGAAGTATACGAGAAACAGGTAGATGAACAAAATAATTTTTCGGGTATTCGTATCAATTTTTCAAATTGCCTCCACTGTAAAACATGTGTCATCAAAGACCCTTTACAAAACATTACCTGGACACCACCAGAAGGTGGTGAAGGACCAAAATATAAAAATATGTAAAACATATGCATTTGATATTCGAAGGCTTTTTTGCATAACGGAGGTGCCGGGTTGAGTGGCGAAACCAGTAGTGGCATCTTGGCCAGGGGTGAGTGGATTTTGACCCAGCACCCTGATATTGTTATTGTTGAGACCGGGGCAAATGATGGACTACGCGGAGTTTCTACAAAATTTCTCGAAGAAAACCTCCGCTGAATCGTTATGACGCTGCGTGAAAAAAAGGTGTGATACTTTTCTAGGGATGAAATGGTTTGGAATCTCGAACCTGTCTATGTGTCGCAGTTCAATAAAGTTTACATAAGGGTTGCAACGGATATGGATTTGGAATTGATGTCTTTTTTTCTTGAAGATGTGGCAGCGAAAAGCAATTTGATTAGTGATGATGGAGTGCATCCCAACAGGGCTGGTTATAAGGTGATTGTAGAAAATTTAACTCCCTATGTTGTGAAGATTGTCGATTCGGTGAATCTGTAATGGATGAAAAGAAGGAATTTTCTAAAGCCGCCAATGAAATCATCTTGGAATCGATTTCAGACGGTGTCTTCACCGTGGATCATAACTGGCGGATAATGAGCTTTAACCGTGCCGCAGAAAAAATCACAGGAACAAATCGGGAAGAAGCCATTGGTCGTTTTTGCTGGGAAGTTTTCCGGTCTAATATGTGTGAAGGTGACTGCGCCTTGAAACGCACCATGAAAGAGAAGAAGTCTTTTGTCTCAACATCAACCTATATAATTAATAACAGACAACAAAAAGTACCCATTGGGGTTTCGACATCTCCCTTGCAAAACGATAAAGGTGAGATTCTTGGAGGGGTAGAAACCTTTCGTGACAGAACTCTTGTTGAAGAGCTGCGTCGTGAAATTACTGCGAGTTATATCCTGGGAGATATGGTTAGTCGCAGTGCAGCCATGCAAAAAATATTCAATATTCTGCCCCAGGTAGCTGAAAGTGATTCTACGGTGCTTATTGAGGGCGAGACAGGCACCGGTAAGGGGTTGATGGCCTCAGCCATCCACACTCACTCCGGGCGTAAAGATGAGCCGTTTATTGCTATTAACTGTGGGGCTCTGCCAGATTCCCTGCTAGAGTCGGAGCTGTTTGGTTATAAGGCTGGCGCTTTCACTGGGGCTGAGAAGGACAAGCCAGGGCTTTTTCAGGCGGCTGGCAAAGGGACAATTTTTCTTGATGAAATTGGGGATACCAGTGCCGCTTTTCAGGTGCGATTGCTGAAGGTTCTTGAAGAAAAAGAATTCCAACCTCTTGGTAGTGTAGAAAAATGTAAAACGGACACCAGGATAATTGCTGCAACCAATCAGGGGCTTGAAGAGAAGGTGGCAGACGGAAGTTTCAGGCGGGATCTTTTTTACCGCATTAATATTGTTCGTTTTAATCTCCCTGCTCTCAGGGAACGAAAAGAAGATTTGCCTCTTTTGGTCGATCACTTTGTAGAAAAGCTCAATCATATTAAAGATCGCTTTATTACGAATCTTTCCCAAGAGGCAATAGCACTCCTTCTGGCTCATGATTTTCCAGGAAATATTAGAGAACTCGAAAATATTATCGAACATGGCTTTGTTCTCTGTCAGGAAGGTGAAATTGGTAAGGATCACCTTCCCACCTACCTTGCTGATTCTTCAGTGGTTCAAACCACTTCATCACATGGACATATCGTGCAAAATCTCCATGTAGCGGAAGCGGATCTCATTCTAGACGCTCTAAAACGATGCAATTATAATCGTCTGGCAGCGGCAAAAGAGCTTGGCATGCATAAGAGTACTCTCTTTAGAAAGTTAAAAAAATACCAGATTGACCTTCCCGGTCGTGACGGCCGTAGCGGCCGTGGAAACGTATAGAAATTCTTTTTGTTCTCTTCCCCTAAAAAAAACAGGCCCTAGGGTCGCACGGTCGCACGTCACAGTCGCACGTTGCGACTGATGTGGCTGGGTAGGGTTGCAATTGTGCGACTCTGGTGTTGTTGTCTTCCCTCGTCTATCTGCGTGAAGTTCTAATATAACAGTATGTTGTATGGTTTGTCCAGAATTGGCCTGTCTTTTGCAATGATAGCAGTAGGAAAGGAGAAGGGGTGTTGACTTATGAAAATAGCGATTACTGTCTGGGGCAACCGCATATCGCCAGTCTTTGATGCTGCAAGCACTTTGCTTTTGCTTGAGGTGGATGGACAGAGCGTCATTGGACGTGATATCCATCGGTTTCAGCCGAGCCGCCATGGGAGTTTTGTCGAGTTGCTTAAAGATAATCATGTCCAACTTCTCGTTTGTGGAGCCATTTGTGAGGCTGCCGTCAAGAGGGTTGAAGCTTCCGGGGTAGAAGTCGCACCATTTTTGGCAGGTGAAGTAGAGCATCTCATTGAGAGTTATCTCGCAACAGAGGACTTTACGGACTTTGCCATGCCGGGGTGTCGCCATGGACGTTGTTGCCGTGGAAAATATAAAATGGGCGAGAGTTAGAGGTAAAGTTGGATGCGCGGCAAAAAGAACATTTTGCGCATCTATAACTGATTAAACCTTTAGAGGAGAACATATTATGCCAGGATTAAATCAACAGGGACCTGAGGGAAGTGGACCGATGACTGGAAGGCAGCGGGGAATGTGTAAGAGAACCGAAGAGCTACCTCAGCAAGGACGAAGAGATGGTCAGGGGCGAGGTATGAGAAGACGGTGCCGTGGATCTTTTGTACAAACTCCAGAGGGACGTCTCGGTGCTAATAAAAATGATGGTGGTCGGGTTGACTCAGAGAGAAGCCGAAAAACTCGCTAGTCTTAAAGACGAGTATAAAAAACTCAGGCAATGCTGACCACAATGATGTGAAAAATAGAAGGGATGGAAGGGGGAAAAGA
>CAZDJE010000108.1:7906-12417 GCA_964505715.1 uncultured Desulfocapsa sp.
TAAACCTTCCCGTTAATTTATAAATCAATTGGAGTAGATGATGATACGCATATTGTTGGTTACCGCAGAGTCTGGCGAGTTTGATACGTTTAAGGGTGGTCTGCCGGGAGAGTGGAATGACTCACCCGGCATTCTCTCTTCTGCCGAAAAAACACTTATGATCGTAAAAAATGAAAAGGTAGATGTTGTTGTTGTAGGTTCAAAGCTTGATGATGATACGAGCCTTGATTTTGTCAAGAAATTGATGAGAAATCATCCACTTATTAACTGTGCCATGGTGAGTTCTCTATCCCATGTTGAGTTTCATGAAGTAACGGAAGGATATGGGCTTTTTATGCAAGTAGAAGAAAATCCTGGCGTAGATGAAGCTGTTAGGTTGGTTAAACTTCACGAATCAATAACTGGCCTGATGAACTCATAAGGCCTGGAGAGATAGCGTAATGATCATAAGTATCGCGAGTGGTAAGGGAGGGACAGGAAAAACAACGGTGGCAACTAACCTTGCTCTGTCCTTGAATGGAGACGTTAATCTCCTTGATTGTGATGTCGAAGAGCCCAATGCCCACCTGTTTTTAAAGCCAACTATCCATGAGGTTGAGTCGGTCACTACCTTTATCCCGGAGATCGATAGCTCTAAATGTAACCTTTGTGGGAAGTGTGCTGATATCTGCCATTTCTCGGCGCTTGCAATAGCGGGGGACTCCGTTCTTGTTTTTCCAGAATTGTGTCATAGTTGTGAAGGGTGCCTTGAGGTGTGCCCTGAAGATGCGATTATTGCATCTTCTCGTGAACTCGGGGTGATGGAGTCAGGAACCTGCGGTAATATTGGCTTTTATGCTGGTCGTATGCGGGTAGGAGAGGCAATGTCTCCGCCGCTTATTAAAAAGGTCCGAACAAAGGAGAGAGAGCGTGACATTACCATCATTGATGCTCCTCCGGGGACCTCATGCCCGGTCATTGCAGCTATGAAGGGAAGTGACTTTGTCCTGATGGTAACGGAACCTACTCCTTTTGGTCTACACGACCTTAAACTTGCTGTTGAGGCGGTAAAAGTTCTCGGAATCCCCAGTGGTCTGGTGATCAATCGGGCTGATATGGGAGATGATGGCGTACGAGAGTATGCAAGAGAAGCAGATATTCCTGTTCTTCTTGAAATACCCTTTGAGAGAAAAATTGCCGAGGCCTATTCACGAGGTATTCCAATCGTTGAGGCTTTTCCCGAGTGGGCTGTTAAGTTTCGAGATTTGTATGAAAAGATTAAAACATATAGCGCAGCCGTAAAGGAGTCATGATGATAAGGGAACTTGTAATCGTCAGTGGAAAGGGTGGTACCGGAAAAACCAGTGTGACAGCTTCTTTTGCAGCCCTTGCTGAAAACAGTGTCCTTTGCGACGCGGATGTTGATGCTGCTGATCTCCATTTGCTCATGGCACCTGTTGTGAAAGAAAGTAACGTCTTTATGGGCGGCCGTCTCGCATCAATTCGCGAAGACGATTGTGTAGAGTGTGGTCGTTGTCTTGAACTTTGTAAGTTTGATGCTATTTCCGATGATTTTGTGATTGATCCTCTCAGCTGTGAGGGATGCGGGGTCTGTGTTAAGCTTTGCCCAGAGGAGTGCATAGATTTCCCAGTTCAGCAATGTGGTGAGTGGTATAAATCCGACACTCGGTTTGGGCCCATGGTCCACGCAAGGCTTGGTATAGCAGAAGAAAACTCAGGAAAACTGGTAAGTCTTATTCGTCAGGAGACAAAGAAGTTGGCTGAAGCACGAGAGTGCGAACTCATACTGACCGATGGTCCTCCAGGAATTGGCTGTCCGGTTATTGCTGCAATTGGTGGTGCCACTGCTCTTGTTATCATTGTGGAACCGACTGTTTCTGGTCTGCACGATATGAAGCGGGTGGCCGAACTTGCTGCTCATTTCAAGGTGCCGGGTCTTGTTTGTGTCAATAAATTTGATCTCAACTTGGATATGACAAAAGAAATCGAAGATTTTTCGATAGAGCGAAATATGAAGCTTGTAGGGCGAATACCTTTTGACCCGGTTTTCACTAAAGCGATGATCCAGGGAAAGAGTGTTTTAGAACATGCGCCAGAGTCAGAAGCAGCAAAGGCGCTTATGGATGTTTGGAAGAAGATACAGAGTTCGCCTTCGATGAATACGATGGGGATTAAAGATTTTTCAGCAGTAATCAAATAAATTAAAAAGGAGTAGAGAAAATGACTACAGTACGTATTGCAGTACCTTCGGAAGGAACAGGTGGACTTGATGGCACACGCGCAGGACATTTTGGACATTGTGATGTCTTTACCTTGGTAGATGTAGAAGATGGAGAAATCAAAGAGGTTTCAATTCTTGAAAATAAAGAGCATGTCCAGGGTGGTTGTATGGTGCCGGTAAATATTTTGGCAGAAGCCAAGGTACAACAACTGATCGTAGGTGGCATTGGCATGCGACCACTCCAGGGGTTCAATGAAGTTGGGATAGCTGTATATTACGATGGCGAAAGACGGGATATCCGTCCGGTAGTTGAAGATATGGTAGCAGGAAAATTGTCGATGATCGGTGAAGATCAGGTGTGTGGCGGTGGTGGCAAGTAATTGATCTGTAATCAAATTATACAAGAGGTATATCAATGAAAGTAGCAATTACTTCAAAGGGAGAACAGTTGTCATCAGATGTTGATCCACGGTTCGGTCGGGCTCCCTTTATAATCATTGTGGATACAGAAACGATGGATTTTGAGGTCTTAGATAACAGCACAAATGTGAATGCATTTAAAGGTGCTGGTATTCAGGCGGCAACCATGGTGGCTGGTAAAGGGGCAGAGGTTTTGCTTACAGGATACTGTGGTCCGAATGCTTTTAAAACGGTAACCGCTGCAGGGATGAAGGTTGTAAGTGATAGCTCCGGTAGTGTGGAAGAGGTTCTTTCCAAGTTTAAAGATGGAAAGGTGACCTACAGTGAAGCAGAAAATACGGATGGTCATTGGTAGCATTTGCGTATTAAGGAAGAACTGTAATGAACGACGACAAATTTGATGCCCTGATCAATAGAATTCAGGGAGAGGCTTTTGATGAGGCAAAAGAAGCCCTTGGTGAAAATGGTTTTGATCGCTGGCGGAACCCAAAGTTTTGTGGTCGTCTTGAAGGTGCTGACGGATATGCAAAACTCACTGGAGACTGTGGTGACACCATGGAAATGTATATTAAAATCCATGGGGGAAAAGTAGATCAGGTTGGTTACTTTACTGATGGTTGTAGTTCCAGTTCTATTGCGGGTTCGTTTGCAGCTGAATTGGCGACAGGTAAGGGGTTTACAGAAGTACTTGACCTTCGTGGTCAGGATGTGCTCAATAAAGTTGGCCGTTTTCCTGAAGCTGAGGAACACTGTGCACATCTTGCCATACGTACATTGCAGGAAGCGTTGAATAGCTATCTTGTTGAGCAGGTAAAAGTGAGTCCGGATTTATCATGAATATTTTGTCTATTGCCTAGGACTTGTTTGGAATTGCAATGTTTGAGATTCATTGCAGCCACATTGTCAAAAGACCAAATGTTCACAAAAAGTCAATCAATCCGAAGGGATCTGGGGGAGGCGCGGGGTAAAGGGCTTAGTTTGCTATAGCTCCTTGACCCGCTTCTACCATATCCCTTCGCCTTGGCTAATGAGAGCCCTGAGTAAGATAAGTGGGAAAGATCAATGAGATAGGGGGACACAATACCTATTTATTGTTTGCTTTTGAGTTTAAGGGATAGTATGTCTGACTATTGAAAAAACGGGGTTTCTTATTTTGAATTATTTTCTTTTTTTGGACTTTTTGTAGACCATACTTTTGTCTCGCTTTCCTATTGCTATAACTAAGACGTAAATTTCTTCATCAATTACTTCGTAGACAAGGCGGTAGCCACTAGCACTGAGTTTGATCTTGTAATGATTTTCAAAGCCTGAAAGCTGACTGCTAGGAATATGCGGAGCCCCAAGACGTTCTTTTAGCTTTTTCTTGAGTTGAACCTGGATGGTATTATCAAGCTTTTTCCATTTCTTAAGTGCCGTTGGTAAAAACTTAAGTTTATAGCTCATCGAGGGACACTTCCAATGCTGAGATTTTTTCATTTTGACGCTCTGTTACTATTACTCCCAATTGATAGTCTTCAATTTTTTCGAGTAAGGCCTCGTATGTTTGAGCAGGGATTAGATATGCGGTAGGCTTATTGTGGTTAAGGATGGCGATAGGTTCACCATCTGATTGCTCAATAAGAGCGGAAGGATTCTTTTTTAATTCTGATATGCTTACCGAACAACTCGCTAATATGGATTCCATAGTTTCACCTTGTTTTTTTAGACCTTAAATGTGTACTCAATATAGGTCTTTTGTGCGGCGTCGGCAAGTTGTATTTTGAAGATAAGGGGACACAAGACCTATTTCTGGTTACGTATAAAACTCAGCCACGTCACGTATTTGAGGCGTTATACGCTGATAAAATATAAGAATTACAAGTGACCAGAT
>CAZDJE010000109.1:0-12195 GCA_964505715.1 uncultured Desulfocapsa sp.
GATAGATAATTATCTTCTTCAACGAGAATACATTTGAAACGTCCTCGGAATAGTTGGCCTTCATATCCGTGAGTACTATTGTAATGTTGGGTATATACGCCATTCAAATGCCTCATGAAACGGGATAGATTGCCGAGTGGCGTTTGGAGTAATATATGATAGTGGTTACCCATTAGGCAATATGTGCTAACTCTAACCCCCCAAAGTTGTGTGGCGTCTTGAAGCAGAGCAAGAAACATTTCATAATCGCTATGATTAGAAAAGATAGCCTCACTTCGTCGTCCCCTGTTCATAACATGGTACCAGGCTCCGGGATATTCTATTCGCAATGGCCGACTCATTTCTTGATATTACCAATGCCAAGTAAACAAGTAATGCTATGATGAGACTTGACCTTTCTTGCGCTTCTTTGAATACAGATAGTATTCAAACTTTTTTTCAAAAAGTGCTGAATTTAAGAAGAGTTTACTCTTCGATCTGATCTATTACCAAACCCATTGCAGAGGCAATTTTTTTAAGAGTAGCCCTTCTAGGAGTACTGCCCGTACGTTCCAGTTTAGCGATGGCTGGTTGTGTAACGCCAGCTTTTGTTGCCAGTTCTTTTTGAGTCAATCCTAAATGTTCTCGCCATGCTTTGATCATGGTTATGTCGTCAAGTACATTACGTTTGACAATTTCGTGGGGGATGGCAAGCCTTTTGGATTCCTGATCAATCAGGGGGCGAATCTTTTTGAAAATTGCAAATGGTACCAGAACGAAAGCTGGGTGTCCCTCATATTCAATAGTTTGAAAATCAACTGTATGTGTGCTCATTTCGCTTTTTAACCTCCTCGATACTTATGATATTGACAGCCTCGTAGCCGTTGAACAGTATACTATATGTCCCAATTTTCAACCGGTGGGTGCATTGATGGTTTTTAAGGAGCTTAACCCTGGCGACATGGGGAAAATCTACAAGGGTATCTATTCCATCTAGGATGTCTCTTTTTATATCCTGTTGTTTGATTTTTTTAAGTTGTCGTTTTGCTTTTGGCTGCCAGATGATTGCTTTCATACCTTAAGATAACTTATTATAACCTTATTCTCAATTAGTTTTATAATAAGGGGTCTATGACAATGATAAAATGATAAGGGGCAAGTCTGCTTTTAACTGTTCAGGACGCTGAACGACGAGATAAGAGCGAAAAGCAGACCTGACCCCAGCTTTCACGCCGGAACGCTTAAACCTTGTGGGGGCGCTCGGGCAAAGTCCGAGGTTTAATTAAGAGCAATTAACCAGGACGGATGTTTATAGTGTGCTGCCACTGGGCATTGATTTTTGACACTCTGGCTTGTCAAAGTAGATGATTCCCGTTTCGTCTATGCAGTAGGAGAGATTGTAGGGGTTGGGGGGCATATTTCCAAGTATGCCGGTAGTGGTGAGTTCCTCAAGGGTCAGAGGTTTGCGGCCCATGGCCTTCTCATATCTGTGGATGGCCTGTTCAATTACCAGTACCCCTTTCAAGGCGTGAAGTCGGTCGAACATGTCAGTGTAGCCTGGCTCATCGGTGTTTTTGTCGGCAAGCATGGATGTTATGATGGAGATGGCAGTCTCTGTCTCCCCTCCTTTTTGAGCTAGGCGGGCGCCGAGGATAGTAAGAAATGATGGTGCATTAGGGGGCTTGGCTGCTTCCAAAAAGAATTTACCGGCTTCTCCAGATTTGTTGAGAAAGTAGTATGCATTGAACCCCATTGTATGAAATGGACGCCAGTCCCAGTGGCGGTTTTTGGCGGCTAGCTTCAAGATGGCTTGAGTTTCAGTCACCATGTTTGCCGGTTGCCAAGGTAGCCAGCCCTGAGCTACTATATAGGTTTGGGCAAAGGACGGGTCAAGGGTTTGACTGGCCACAAATAAACGGTGGATGCTCGGCCAGTTGTACTCTTTTTGAACGATCCGAAAACCGCCCTTTGGCTTGCGCACCAGTTCGGACCCCAATTGTGCCCCGACCTCCAGGGTTAGGTAATCGGCCATTAGCCCCTTGAACTCTCCGGAGATAGCAAGCAGGATCACGGGTGGCAGATTCCACAATCCTGAACCGGAACGTACGGTCTGTTTTGTGTGGCTATGCAGCTGGAGTAGGGTCGTGTAGCTGACTACATAGAAGCAGGTCAGGGCAAGAAAAATCAGTGCTTGGACTGTTAGTCTTCGGATTGTCATGCCAGTTCTTTACGCTTAAACAACAAGCTGGCAAGATATATCAGCAATGCAGAATATGATGCCCCGTATAAACAGAGAAGCATAAATTCCTGACCACTGAAGGCTAGGCCATAAGCTGCTACAAACTTTTTGTCGAACAGGGATAGGTTGGGAAAGATCCAGGATAGGGCGGTGACCAGGGTTTCCTGACCAGTCAACGCTCCGGCATGGGTATTTTCCACTACAACCCGTCGCAACAGTTCCATATTCTGTCCAACCAGATAGGAGGCAACTGCAAGCAACAATGCAACAAAGGGCTGGCTGGCAAAACTGAAGCATAGGAGGCTGACTGCCAGTAAAACCACCAAGCTTAACCATTGGCAGACAAGGGCCATACAATAGGTGATCCAGGAAAAATTGGGAGGTACATGGCTGGGGTAGTGCGAGAGTACGTAGTACATGGATAGGGCGGCGGCTATACCGAGGATGACGGTGGAAATACCAAGGACGAAAGAAAGGCCTAGAAACTTGCCGGTCAAGTATTGCCAGATGGAGACCGGTCGTGAGAGCAGCATGAAGATCCGACTTCGCTCCAAATCATCGGCGAGAATTCTCATGCCCAAAAAAAAGACCAGTAGGAGGCCGGTAAGGGCTACGGCCGAGAGGCCGAATTCAACTGAGACTTTACCGAGATCCCAGGCATAAAGAGTAGTGAATCCCAGGTTAGCCATGGTAAGGAGCACTGCTAGGCAGAGGATAGCCCAAAGAGCACGGTGGCGGATACCCTCGGTACAGGTGGCCAGTGCCAGAAACCAGATATTACGGAGTGCTTGCATGGTTGTCCTCTTCAATGAGGGTGACAAAACTTTCTTCCAGTCCACTGCCATCACACAGAAAATCTCTTAGTTCGCCACTATAGAGCAAGATTCCCTTATTGATAATGCCGATATGGTCACACAGTACTTCGATATCACTGAGAATATGGGAGCTGAAGAAGATGGTCTTGCCCTGCTGCTTCAACTCGGCGATTAGTTCCTTGATCTGGTGGCGACCCAACGGGTCTAGGCCACTCATGGGTTCGTCAAAGATCAGGACTGCAGGGTCATGGATCAGGGCGTTGGCCATGCCGAGACGCTGTTTCATTCCCTTGGAGAATTCACCTACTTTGCGGTCTGCTGCATCGGTTAAGGTCATGCGTTCAAACAGCATGGGGATTCGCTGGTTTATTGTTTTTCTGGACATACCGCTTAACCTTCCGGAGAGACGCAGAGTTTCCCGGGCAGTGAGGTGGTCATAGAAAATGGGAGTTTCGGAGAGGTAGCCGATGTGGTGGCGGAATTCATCTCGGCCAACCATATGGCCAAGGACGGACATAGTCCCGCTGTCAGGTTTTAAAAAATGGAGTAGCAGTTTAATGGTGGTGGACTTGCCCGCACCGTTGGGGCCAAGAAAACCGAAGACGTCTCCCTGAGCAATGGTCAGAGAAAGATCACAAAGCGCCTTGTCGCACTTACGCCCGGAGCTAAAGCTTTTGGTAAGACTGTCGACAGTAATGGCTACCGGCATTGGGGGGGGTGACATTGAAGAAAGGCTTTTAAAATAAGATAACCCCGGCCATAGAAGCGACCGGGGTTGCAGGAAAAAATGATGCTAAGGATTATTGTACTGGTCCCCAGTTTCCAGTAGGGGCACCACCACCAGCAGCAGCATTAATGTTGTTGATATTGTCGGTGGCTGCTATGGCTAAAACGGGTGTAGTAAGATTCACTATGCCAGCGGAAATCGCTTCTTTACCCCAGTTAGGATTACTGACTGAATACAGTACGTTAGCAACATCGGAATCAGACCCGTATGCTGTGTCTCCTTTGTCATGACGGGTATAGACGACATTTGAGCAGCCGCCACTAGGGCAGGCGCCGGCAGTTACAGCGCTTTCTGAGGTCAACAGAGCCATCTGGGCACCTATTCCAAGCGGTACAGAAAAGGTCTTAGCTGATGCAATATTTGTACCGACGATCCTGCCGCCTATGACAGTTGCTGTTGCACCAATTGACTGCGCATCTGTTGCAGGAGTAGCACCAATTGAAAGGGCCTGCACGGCAGCAGTAACAAGGCCTTGTGCGGCAATAGCCACAGAAGCAAGGTTAGCTGCTGCTGTTTCAGTGTGACCATAGCAACCAAGCTCAGCATTTAGATCAGCCTGTCCGGATACTGCCATTTTATTCATGGCCTTGGCGTTGGCGTTACTGGCACGGGTTCGATATGCCGCAAACTGTGGGATAGCAATGGCTGCCAGGATACCAATAATGGCAACAACGATCATCAACTCCACCAGGGTGAAGCCTTGGCTGTCTTTCTGAAAGTTTCTTATTTGTTTCATCATAATTGTTTCCCTCCTTCAGGGTATGGTTAAAGGGTGCTTCGTGAGGACAGATGTCCATGGATTCTTATTCTTTATTTTACAGTTTACTGATCCATAAATCGTGCCATTTGTCAAAAGTAATATTTGTAATATTTAAGGTGCAGGAATAATGGGATATCTTTTCAGGTGTCCTTGTCATTGGCCATATGTTTCGTTCATCATTTGCCATCAAGAACAGGTATTGGGGACAGGGGGTGGCGAAAAAAGGGCAATAGTGACAATAAATGTCAGTCAAGGTGTCGCTTCAGATGTGTACGCCGGGATATGTGGTGAAAATGTTTGTTCGGGGGCTGGAGCCGCCCTTTGTTTGAAGGTCATGAGCAGCAATCCTGATGTTGTTACCGGGGATTAGAAGTCCTGCTTGTTTGTGTGTCGTTTTTAATATCCTACCGGTTCCGCTGTTTCAATGGAAGCGGCTACGGTGATAAGGGATGGCTTGTTATAAGAAAAGTGCGAAGAATATTCCTGTCTTGGTTTATCCAGGGGGCAACTTGTCAATCCGGTATATCTCTCCTTGAGAACAGAGATGAATGTACAGGTGACTTTTGGCTCGGATAAAGCCTGACTAATTTTCTGGTTTTCCGCGAGATAGGTGTCATCAGAGTATATGTGTCCGATAGCTGTACTGTTGAACGTGGTGCTCTAAGAAACGAAGAATCAATTGTAAAATAATTGCTTAGTGTCTTGATAGGGCGGCCATTTTCTCAAAATAACAAAGGGGCTGCATTGTAATCAATGCAGCCCCTTTGTTATTCCAGATTTCTTTCAGCAACAAACTAATTTTTCCAAACGCCTCCTTCCTGGTATGTCGGTGCGGGTGGAACAGTGTTGTCCTGCTGTTGAGGAGATATTTTTATCTTGTCTGTTGCTGGTACCAAAAGGGCGACAACTTCAGCTTCTATCGCTCCTGATGAGGTTCTATTTCCAAGGACGAATACTTTATCTTTGTTTTTGAAGCGTTGCACAGGGATCGTTTTTTTTGCAGCATCCACGAAGTGTGTCTGCCATATTTTCTTGTTGCCTTGTGTTGTACTTAGCAGGTGAATCTCTTCCTCGGCGACAATCATGAGATTGTGATCCAGGTCGATTTTCATAATGCGGGCAGTGAACTCAAATGCAGGCTCCTGATCAGTTGAACTGTTCTGGTCACCGGCGAGGCAGGATCCTGCACTGAATAACAGTATGGAGATGAGAAAGACCAGAGTATGAAAGGTATTGATTTTTTTAAGGAATTTCATTGTATAAATTCTCCTTTGATTAAGAACTATAGTGTTCATCTGTTGAGTTGTCTCCAGTAGAATTGTTCGACACCGTCAAGACTTTCCGGGTCTATAGATTCAAATCCAGTGATAATTGAGGGCTTTCCACCTTCATGAATAACAATAACAGGCTGTGGGGGAATACCAGGTGTTTTAAGCATCCTTCGTCTGTCTTCATGGGCGAGACCGGCGTCGTCTGTTTCGTCTGAGTTATCGAGACCTGTATTGATGGCTTCACCGTATTTATAGCCAACGGCATATAAATATCCCTTCCCTGTGGCACCGGGAGTGGCGCAGGGGTCATCGGCGACTACTGCATCGTCAGGTGCAGGGACATAGGTAGTAAAATATACGATACCACGATAAATGATTGGGGAAGAGACAACTTTTTCTCCCCATTGCGCATCATTTTCATCCAAGAGATCAAAATACCAACCTTTATTGCTGGAATGGTCTATCGCATCCTTAACGTACTTTGTAAGGAGCACACGAGTCGTCTGGTCTGCGTCATCATTTTGGAACAGATGGCGTGTTACATCCAAGATATATGGAGAGGCCTCGTCAATAGTACCCTTGGCATTTACGCCATGTATAAATTGGCCATTAGCATCGCGTTGTATACCGACAAGTGTAACATCGTTAGTGGGATCTGCATCACCATCAATCTTTTTGATTTTACCATAGTCGTCTTCATCAACATAAGCTCTAGCTATGTCCGGTGTTGATGTTGGATTTCCGGTTGCCGGATTGATCCACTGCCAGTTGTTTTTGATGGCGTAAAATCCATTTGTAATATCCGTTCGTTCCGGATGGGATCTATCGCCCGTACCGTAATAGATAAATTCACCAGTTCTTTTTTCTGTCTTGACAACGTCTTCAGTGGCGTCTTCAATTTCTGCGGCAGGATAAGTAAAGTCAACCCAGTAATTAATTTTTACGCTGTTTGGGGCGTAGAATATTTTTTTGCCGGGAGTGGAGATGAGTCTCAGCATCTGTTCCCAGACACCGTCTTCCCGACCGTCGTAGTTACCACCATAGGTTGAAGCCTCTGATCTTAACTGGTTGCGATGATTGATGTCATCACGAACAGCGAACAAGTTCCCGTTCAGATCACCAACGTAAGCCCTGGTAGTTGTACGAGTCTTTGGGTTTTCAAAAGCATTTACCGCCAATATGGAATGGGTCATAAGGCTGGGATACTTATACGCATTGAAATTGAAATTGGAAAACAGTGCGCCAGTGGCGGAGTCAACCGCATAGAAGGCTCTTCCTTGACTATCTGTTGCCGCAGGAACTACAGAGGCATCGTCAGGATCATATGTGTCCTGATTAGTATCGTAGCCACCGGCCAATACAAAGACATCTTTGGTCGGTGTCGGTAAAAAACTGCCGTCAGTGTGTATTCCGCCCTCTGCGGTAGCCATTTGGGATTTTTGAGGATTTGCCCAGGACTGTCCAAGATATTCGCCGACAGAATTACCATCAACATCTGTGTCGCGCAGGATGGTATCATCAATTGAGTAGACAAAAAGAGGCCTATCATAGTCTGTTATATCAAGAGCAGAGTAATGATTTCCGCCTCGGCGTTCACCAAAAATGACAAGTTTCTTGCTTCCATCCTGGTAGAAAACAGGCGTTCCGTCAACAAAGTACTGCAGTGAGTTCTCTGTTACTAGATTGCTGAGATTACCAAGGAGGTCAGAGGGAATGTATGCCCATTTTTCACTACCATCAGCATCATCAAAGCAGTGGAGCATGCCATCATTGGCACCTGCGAAAAGCATTGATTTGTCATTGGTCTGGTCGGCATCGTCAATGTTGTAGTGGACTACCAATGGCTGTGAGTGAAGCAGGCTGCCAAGAGGCCACTCTTCATCTTCATGTCTTACTGCCGTGATAACACTGTCGGTCAAGCCGTTATATGCTGGCACAGAAGGACTATCATTACTATTGAGGGAAATGTTGGAAGTAGTAAAGAGATTCGTGCTGTCACTGAGAGCAGTTGCTGTGCCGGTATAAGTATAAATATTGCGGCTGAAGCCGCCTTTGATATCGTTGAGTAGCTTTTCTCCAGCTCCTCCTGAGGCTACTGTAGCACCATCTATGCTTTCAGACCAATAGGATCTGGCATTGTCGATAATTGTAGCTCCGGCTGCGATAGCGTTACCATCAGCATCCTGGATAACACCGTCATTGGTAAGACCGTACTTTTTCAGATTGCCGATCCATTGTCCACTGCTTACAGGTTGAAATAGGCCGTAGTAGACAAAATTTCCGGCATATACTTTATTGGCACGACTGACAGGAACGGCGGCTGCCGAGAAGCCTTCGTTACGAACACTAATATCAGTTATGATAGAATTAAGGGCTTCACCTAGAGAAGAGGCATTTTCTGCGGTATGATATGAACCTCCTCCTCGCAAGGCTGTACTGTCGAGCAATGCCTGTTCATTTTTAAAGCCGATGGTATAGGTCGTAACATTCTGGTCTTCATAGTCTCCGCCGGTTCCCCGCTGCAGGATTTCAGCGTCGCTGGGGGAGGCACCTACTGGAAGAATGTCATTATGGGCCAAGTAGTAGGAGACATCATCCAAATAACTGCTGGTATCGCCGCTATTGCTAAGTGCTGAGTTGCCTATGTAGTCTCTGGAAAAATTTTTGCCATCAGAGGTGGGATCTCCATCAGTCATTAAAATAATGTAGTTTTGCTGACATCTGTATTGGACAGGGGTATCGTTAGTATAATTTCCGCAATTAGCGCCATAACTGGTGCAGTTAGAATCATATTTTCCTACAGGGTAACTAGTGGCACTTCTGGCAGTACCATCGAACCAGCTGGTTTCCGCTGCATAGTAGAGTCCGGCTTCGGCGAGTGTCTCAGCCAGTGGAGTATAGCCACCACTTTCGAGACTCCCTAAAATACCAAAGTCGTCGGACTGATCATCATCTAAAAATATTGACGTGTCAGGGTCATAATTTTTGATAAGAGTGTCAGTGCTGGCACCCACTTCAGCCATGATGTAACCACCATCGGCGGGGGTGTTAAATTGCATCAGGCCGAAGTTAACATTTGCATTATTCTCAAATATCAAGTTGGCTACTACTTTTTTAGCGACTACCATTCTGCTTTCCATGACCCCAAGACCCAGGGCATTATAATTTTCATAATTCCCTGTCCTCAGTCTTTCATCGTCCCACCAGTTAGTTGAACAGAGCACTCTGCCGGAGGATATTTTGATCCGTCCCTGCCAGTAGCCCAAATCTCTTAAAGACGTTCGGGCAGGCTCACATTGCCAGTTTACGCTGTCGATATCTGGCCAGAATTGATCGTCATAGTCATATCCCAACCACCAGCTACCTGTACGAATATAGACCGTCTTGGCAGATTTACTGCCTGTATATGTGGTTGTAGGGGCATATGGGGTTCCAGGGACATCTTCAGTACTCATACTGCCTGAGTTGTCAAAAACAAGCAGTACATTGGGTGTTATGTCGTTAGTACCTGCAACCCCATAGATGTCAGTATCATCAGCCCATGCGGGGTGAGTTAGACAGAGCAGTAGTGGTATGGCTAGATATCTTTTTTTCATGTAACACTCCTTGTTCATGTTAGGGGAAATCTGTTGGTGCAGGAACGTTAAAAAATGATGTTGCGGTTATCTACTAATTGGCAAAGTTGTTGTAAATCATAAATGTTCCTTCCTGAAGGATTACATTCTTTGTAAGACTTGGTGAGTAACTTGTTATGACATATCGTCTTATTTCAAAATTTTTCTCATCGTTAACAGTATCAGGGTCGGCATTACCTAGACTGGTAGGGTCGGGTTTGTCGACATGAGCTAGTTCAGCCGGAAAACTGTTTGCTGGATGATCGTCCTGCTCTTCCTGGCTTGGGTTGGCCGGTAGATCTTCCCAGCTCGCAATTGGGGTGGCGGTTGCTTCTATATCTCTGACTTTAAAAGTACCTATGATAATTCCATTTGGATCTGTACATTCGCTGAGATCGTTAATGCCATTGGCGTTGAGGTCTGCTCCTCCAGCCGGTGGAAAAAAAGCAGTTGTTTCAGGGGCCGTTACAAAGGCTGTTGTGAGCCATGTTCGATAGTTGTATTTGGCCGTAGCCAGACATGCTTCCTGATCATAAAAGTTTTCCTTGATATCTTTATCATTAGCCGCAATAAGTATCTCTGTGTTTGAGGTATTGGAGGCAGAGATTCCAAGAACAACAAGGATAAGAAGGATTACCATGGTGGCAACCAGTACAAAACCACCCTCGTTTTTCATGGGTTCAGTCGTTGGCATGGGAAGCATCAGCATATTCTCCTATGTCTTACAGTGTTTTGTTGAAATTCATGGATACTGTTTTTAGTCGATTCCCTTCGGTCCAGACAACATATACCTGTATGTCTAAACCTACCTGAGTGAGAGGGTTAATTGGATCCATGGTTGGAGCACCGTCGTAATAAACCATGTAGGTACCTACTTGTGTTGCTGCATCTGCAGCATCGTTGACGGTGCGTATAATGTTATTTGCGGGTGTGATGGCACCGAGGATCCCCATTCTTTGATATGCTGTACCTTGACCTGCTACATGGGGGGTGCTGGTGGTGTCATTCAGGCGTGCATCATTGAAGTCCCAGGAGAGGATCTGTTCTATCTGACTCAGGGCAAGGTTCGTTGCCTCTGTCAAATGGAATGAGCTGCCATTTCTGTTGATAGAATTGAGCTGCATGGCCCCGGCTCCTAACAGACCGATGGTAAGCACCATGACTGCTATCATAACTTCAATAAGGGTAAAGCCACTGTTGTTCAGTTTATGCTGTCTCATGATTTGTGCCCAATAATATTGGTGATACGTCTATTCGTGTACCCCGGCAATTTGTCATTTACAGGGGGGGGTTGCGTAATTCAATGGTTGCTGTGAGCAGACGTCTGCGGAAGTTATCGTTAAAACGATTTGTATTGTTGCCGATACCATCAAAATCCCATGCGCTGCCGGCAAGACAGGCATCGTTTAATACTGCTGGTGGAGGAGCCTGAGGACAGGAGGCAGGGAAATAATCAAATGTACTGAGGAAGTCGGGTTCAGATTGAGCAGCCCGAGCCAGCATTGAGACCTGTATGGTCGTGATGTCAGCGAGTCCGGTACCTGCTACCGGTGCAGTTATTGTGTTACCATCGGTGTCCAGATAAACAAATTCAAGGGCGTCAATGTTTTCTGCAAGAGCCCTTTTGTTGGCCCCATCTACTTCCCGGCCTATATCCGTGTCACCGTCGGCGTAAGCATCGTAGAGGTCATATTGAATGGTCTGCATGGTACCTGAATTGTCTATTTCATTGCTAAACTCCAGCAGGTTCGTTTGGGCGGTGATTATTTGTCCTGTGTGGTTAACAGGGGAATAGGAGGCCATGCGTAGTTCTCGGGCCATCAGGTTCATGGCGGCTCTCAGGTTTTGTTGCATAACAACTACTTCCTCCTGAATACCATAACTTTTTTTCTGGTTTTGAAATGTGGAGAACACTCCTATCATTACCACACTGGAAATGGCCAGGGTGATCATCAGTTCTACCATAGTAAAACCGTTTGTATTTGTAATTTTGGATTTTATGGTATTCATTTATTCAATCCAGTTGTTTTGATTGTATGGTAAAATGCCACTGTATTTTCTCAGTTTAATAGCTCCACTGACCACTGTGGTTATTGCATAAACAATATGGTTTTGGTCGTTTACTAGGTATATGGTGCCATTGCCCGTTGTTCCATTGCTATTATAAGTACAAAAGGGAGGAGGACCGGGGTTGCCGGCAAAAACCACACTGCCCGCCGGGCCTGCTCCATTCCAGTCGACAAGTCCAGCCGGAAATCCAAAATCTATTCCGTTCCCGTAGCCAGCAAGATTTGTACGCTGCTCGCTTGGCAGGTTAATGGTTCCGCTGCTGTCAGTATCGATAAAGTAAAACCCGGGAGTCACGGTATTGTCAAAAACAATCCGGACACTGGCATTTTCTCTTATTGCCAGCAATCGTGTCTGCTGTAATGTGGAGTACAGATCCCTTGCAGCACTCTTGAGTTTATAATTCGGTAACCATGCTATAATTGATGGCACAGTAATGGCTGACATAATGCCTATCACTACGACTACAACCATGACTTCGACAAGAGTAAATCCTGATTTTGTTGCAAAAGGGATAGTTGGAAAACGTTTTTGCTGGTTCATTCTCTTCTCAATAGGTTAATCAAAGCGAGTCTTCATGCGGACTCTTTTTGTCTTTCATTTATAAGAAAGCTGAAGTTTCCCGCTTTTATAGAGGGTACGATTTGGGATCAATCACAAGCG
>CAZDJE010000110.1:0-12140 GCA_964505715.1 uncultured Desulfocapsa sp.
TTCACTGCTGTTGCTGATCGTTTCAGGCTCTCTGAAAAGGGATTAGCTTTACATTCTGATACTGCAAAAACATTGATGCATCCTTTAGAATGGGGTGCGATCAGAGTCAGCTTACCCGGGCTGTTCTTCTGCAGGAATCCCTCAATGGCTCCCTGGCGCATCCATTCCCTGTAGTTGTGGTAGTGGTTAAGGCCTGCCATCCTTTCAATCGTAGCGATCAGGATATTTCCAACCACAAAGGAGGAGTAGAGAGGAGGCGGGGTTGCGTAATCCGCAATAACAATAAAACCACTATGGCTTACGAGCCTGCATGCTTCTTTAAAGATCGCCCGCTGCTGAGAGGAGGATTTTTCGTGAAGAGCAAAGCTGATAATTACTCCGTCGTATGTATCGTCAGCTAATGGTATCTTTGTGGCATCCGTCTCAAGGTAGTGAATTGATGATGGGCTTTTTTCGCGTGCCTTCGCAAGCATGGCAGGTGACAGGTCAACTCCTGTGAGCAGCAGGACCTTTTCGTCGAGTATTCGTAACTGTTCACCGGTACCACAACAGATATCAATGATAGATGTTGCCTCGGAATGGTTGAAAAACGTGCGAATATTATTTCGGATAGAGCGCAACCCTCTGGAAAAAAGGATGTCGTAGATGGAAGCAGTGTGTTTATATTCGTCTTTGGCCTGCATTATAATTTCTGATTTGAAAAGTTTTTGGTCCTTGTGTCTTGCTTTTATGAATGAATGTAGCATATTCTACAATGTTCTTCCATATTCACATCGAATGGACTTTTACTGTTAAGTGATTGCTCACTAATAGTTTTATAGAGCGCTAAATTGACCGGAACAGGAGATAGAATGGTTCTGTATAGAAAAGTTGGAATAGTTGTATTGGCAGGTCTCTTTTCAGTGATGACCTTTCTGGTATCACCACTGTTTGCACAATGTTTTTCCACGGTATGGCCCCATGAAAAAAGCGATTTGCAACCGGATCCGTCCCTTGTCTTCGGGCGTTTTGATAATGGGTTTCGCTATATATTACAAAAGAATGGTGAGCCTCAAGACAGGGTTGCCATGTCACTTAATATCCAGGCAGGGTCGTTAAATGAGAGTGCCGATCAGAGGGGGATTGCTCATTTTCTGGAACATATGCTTTTTAATGGTTCAACGAATTTCCCTCCTGGAAAGCTGATCGAATATTTTCAATCCATAGGCATGAGCTTTGGTGGAGATACCAACGCACATACTTCATACGATGAAACCGTTTACGATATTATCCTACCCCTTGGAACTCCGGAAGAGATCAGCAAGGGCTTGCTGGTTTTTTCCGATTATGCTCGTGGTGCACTTCTGCTGCAATCAGAGATTGACCGTGAGCGTGGGGTGATACTGGCTGAAAAACGCAGCAGGGATTCCGCTGGCTATCGTGCCCATGTAAAAGAGACAGAGTTTTCCATGCGTGGCACCATGTTGCCTGAGCGGATGCCAATAGGTACCGTTGAGATTATCAACAAGACCGATCATGCCTTGATGAAAAGTTTTTATGATGCGTGGTATCGACCGGAAAACATTGTTCTGGTGATGGTTGGAGATTTTGATCCGAAGCTGATTGAGCCTCTAGTGAAGAAACAGTTTGAAGGACTGATCGGATCCGGTGAACAGCCAGCATGTCCAGATATTGGACGTTTACAGCATGATACGCTTGAATTCTTCTACCATAATGAGGCTGAAATGGGTCTCACTGAAACAAGTATTGGTAGTTTATGGAGTGTGGAAGCAGAAGATGATTCGGTCGCACTTGAATTACGAGAACTAACGGATTTTGTTGCAAGTAACATTGTTCAGCATCGACTTGATGAACTGGCACGAAAAAGTGATACCCCTTTTACTCAGGCAAGTGTGTATTCAGGGACATTTTTGGGTACAATCAGCTATGCAGAAATAGGTGCAAAAAGTGACGCGGATAAGTGGCAGAAGACTCTTGTTGTTATTGAAAATACGTTGCGTCAGGCGCTGGAATTTGGTTTTACCGAGGCTGAGTTACTCCGTGTGAAAGAAGAGTTACAGGCAGATGTTGACTCTGCCGTACTGACAGCTAAGAGCCGTGATTCCAGACAACTAAGCTCTTCTATTATTCGAAACCTTAATAATAACCGGGTAATGCAGTCACCCGAGCAGGAAAAGGCATTAGTTGCCCCTGTCCTTCAATCCATGAAACTGGCCGATGTTGAGAAGAGCTTTCGTAGGACCTGGGCCCAGTCTAATCGTTTGGTGAAGGTTAATGGGAATGCTGTGATAGCTGAGAAAAATCCACTTGCTGTTATTGAATCATCCTACACGAATGCTGGAAAAATGGTGGTTTCGTCCTACGTTGATGAGGCTCAAAAGGAATTCCCATATATTCAACTTGCCGAAAAAACAGCAATTCAGGCACGCGAACAGTTCCCTGCTATTGAGGCTCAGCGAATTACTTTTGCAAATAATGTGGTGCTGAATTTAAAGCAGACCACGTTTCAGGAAAATGAGATTCGAGTCTCGGTTGATTTTGGATATGGTAAATCGAGTGAGCCTGCACCCGCCCTGTCAATGTTAGCATCTTCCGTGATAAATCAATCAGGTACCGGAGTGCTGAGCAAAAGTGAACTTGATAGGGTGCTCTCGGGTTCCAGTGTTCAAGTAGCATTTAGTGTCACTCCAACTGCTTTCAACTGGCAGGGAAAGGCTTTAAAGAAGGATGCCGAGTTACTTTTCCAGGTATTACAGAGTCTCCTTGCTGACCCGGGGATAAATAAGGACGCCTTTCAGTTGAGTATGGACAAGTTCAAGCAATTTTATAAGGGGGCGTCGACGGAAGTACAAGGTGCTCTGGCGATGCAGGGAGAGTCTTTCCTGGCCGGAGGAAGCGAGCGTTTTGGCCTACCTGCCTGGGACATTTTTTCACAACTCAGTATCAAGCAGATAGAGGATTGGTATTTACCTGCAGCAAAAACTGGATCCCTTGAAATCTCTCTTGTGGGTGATTTTGAGGAAGATAAAATTATAGCTCTGGCTGAAAACTATTTTTCGGTGTTGCCACAACGCATTGATAAACCAGTACCGGAGGTAACGATTTCTTTTCCAGAGGAACAGAACCTTGGGCTCACTGTCCCTTCTTCTATTGATAAAGGAATGCTTGTTGTTGCCTGGAAAACGGATGGTTTTTGGGATATTCAACAGACTAGAGGTCTTCACCTGCTTGCTGAAATGTTTTCAGATAAAATACGGCGAGTGATCCGGGAAAAGCTTGGAGCATCCTATTCGCCGCAGGTGTATAACGTTTCGAGTCGTATTTATAGGGATTACGGGGTTATGCGAGCTGTTCTTATTGTTGATCCCAGCCAGGTTGAACTGTTGGAAAACGAAGTCTTACTGATTGCAAAAGAGATTTGGCAGGGAGGTATTAGTGATGAGGAACTGCAACGAGCCAAGGGGCCAATGCTTACGTCTTTAAAGGATATGATCCGCACAAATAGCTACTGGTTAAAATCCGTACTTGCACTTTCAGCGAGATCTCCAGAGCAATTGCAGTGGCCTCAAACCATTATTTCCGGGTTTACAAAGTTTTCTCTTGAGGATGCGAAGGCTTTAGGTGCTCTTTATTTACCCCCTGAAAAGAGGGCCGTCATTACGATTCTTCCTGAATGATTAGGCATTGTTGATAGTCAGAGAACGCAGTTGTTTTAGGCTCTTTAGGCTCTTTAGGCTCTTTAGGCTCTTTAGGCTCTTTAGGCTCTTTAGGCTCTTTGGGTGATAATGGTTGGTGTTCAGCGTGTTGTTGTTGAAGTGCTTTGTGAAGCTTTAGCCCAAAAAATACAAAATCCAGTGTCCCTAAAATTACGTTGATTAGTTGCAATGATTGTAACACTAAAAATCAGGAAAAAGGTGAAGTCACAAAAGTGGCATCACCTTTTTTTTGAAAAAAGATTCTGCCTGTGTCAGCCAATCACCCAGAGGGCAAGATCCTGTACATGTTTGACTGCCCTGTCGGAGACACCCCCAAGCAGTCCTTTGGCAATCCCCTTGCCTCTCCGTCCCATAACAATGGTACCGCAATGCTGTTTTTTTGCTTCACTAAGAATACCGTGTGCTTCTTCAAAATCACTGGATTCTTCCAGTATATGAATGTGCTGTTCAGGGATCCCAGCATCGAGGAGAAGCTGTTGGGGACCATTAAACAAACAGTTACTTCCAGAAAGATGGGTGTCACACCACGCCTTATCCCATTTTTCGTAAAAAAGTTCTGGCTCACATGTTGTTTTTTTCCCAAACATGGCTGTGCAGTGAAAGAGGTAAATTTCAATATCGTCTCTTCCGGAAAATATATGGCAGAGGTGGTCAATGGCCATAAATGAGTTGAGTGACCCATCCACGGGAACAAGAAAGCGTTTTGATTGTACTTCTCCGTCAATAATCCACAGAGGTGTGTTATGGCACCTTTTAAAAAGAGCTGTTGATACGGATCCCATCAGCATTTCACTTATTCCATCAAGGCCACGCCTGCCAATGAGGATTGAATCCATCAGATCTTTTCCAGCATTATGCTGAATTGCGGCTGCATAGTCATAGCCTGATGTATGGACGGAGGTGTGGATACGTTCGGATGCAATACCTGCGCGCTCAAGTTTTTCCTTGGCTTTATGTAGATATCGCTTGGAGGTAGCAATTTTTTTCTCCTGGTTGCTGCCTGTGGGGATAAGTGAGTTTTTTGAATTGGCAACGGTTGGCATGATGGAATTGCCTGTGACCCAGGTACAGAGATGCAGGTGAATATCAGGATCCACCGCAAAGAGTTTACAGATATAGGCAAGTGAATGGTTTGAATAGACCGAGCCATCTATGGCAATAAGAATTTCTTTTTGCATAAGCCTCACCTGAATAAGTACGTTTTTTACTTGCTCATATCTTGTTTTTTGATCGTCTGTTTTTCTGCATCTTTCTTTTCCTTTGGATCAAAGAAAGTCACCATAAATTGAAACAGAAAGACAAACATGAAAACAACTAAATATACTACTATCCAATCCCACATACCGGACCTCCGTGTATTCCCTCAGATTAATAAAGTAATGTGTATATGAGCCAAACGTAGTCAGTGTTCACGGGTTTGTAAAGCCTGAAACAAGACGAGGCTTTACCCTTAATTACACCTTTTCCTCAGGTTGTGCCGTGGGAGCAGCCTTTGGCGGAGGTTTTGTGGTACGTACAATTTTCTTCGTAGGTACTATTGCTTTACGTTTGCGTACAATTTTTTTCTGTCTAGGTTTTGGTGGAGCCTTCTTCCACACAGTAGTCTCACTGAAACAGTCCCAACCCCAGCGCAACCAGCGAAGCAGTGCCATGGCAAGCCACAATGCCCAGAGCAGCATACTGACACGATAGGCAAGAAGCGGTACGCTTATAACCCATGCGCTGGGCAGTTGGGGGTCAGTACGATCCTGGTACCAGCGTAGTAAGTGGCCGCTGGAGCCATTTCCACCAATCTGCATGTCAGGATGTCCCAGTAATCCCTGCTGGATCGCAAAAAAGAGTGCTGCTAGAGCCGCAAGGGTGAGAAAAGCCAGAAAAATCTGCATACTATTAAAGGCTGTTGCCTGGACCACTTCATGCCCCCTCTTTTTTCGCATGCCAAGAAGGAGTAGCCAGGCAACCACTACGGCAGCTATTGGGGCGGGAATCTGACTGAGTCCCAGGCTGAGGAGCAGCCATTGGAAACTGTTTAACGGAGTGAGCTTAACCCTTCCAAGCAGCAGGGCAATAAGAATAATAACGAGTAATTCTCCCCAGAAAAGCACCGCTGGACCTATTTGTGGTCCTCCAGCTAGAAGTATCCAGCGCGAGGAAGGCACGTGCATCTCAATGGATGTATTTACACTTGGGACTCCGATATCCACGGTTTCGGTGATGAGTTTGGAGGTGATGCCGTGATCACTGCGCCAGCCGATCTCAAGATTTTGTAATCCGGGTTGTATTGGAAAGCGAAGGATATTTCTTTCCAGTAGCAGGGGGAATTCCTTTCCATTGAGTACTATTTTCTGCAAGTCGATATCCGGGGGAAGAGTAATGCTATGTTGGAGGCCGCGGCTGGCATTTAAGGAAAGGAAAAGTGTCGTTTCCGTAGCACGTTGGCCTGGTTTGATAAGCATTTTACTACGATGGATGGTCATGGTGGGGCCGGGAATTCCCGTGGGCCGACTGATGGAAAGCTGCAGCGATTCTCCTGGATAGGGGTGATATTCCGGATACCGTTTTCCTGCAGGATTGGTCTGGTTGATTTCCGGCAGGCCACCTGTTTCCACGTGCCAGATTGGACTCACATCCAGAAACCATATCTCTGTCCAGGATGAGGTGGTTTTTGCACTGAGGGTGAGCGAGTCAACCGGATCCATGGATGAATGGTAGGTGAAGGTGTTTTGGTTCGGTCCCATATTGATTCGTACATGCTTTTCTCTCAGTTGCAAAGAGGCCGTTGTGACATGTTCTCCGGGTAGGAGTGGGATATCGAGTGCAATCACAGTATCGGGGCTTAGACGGATAATTTTGGTGGAAAGTGTCCATTTGAGACCTAGATGGAGTGTGCGCTCCACTCGTACAAAAGATGCAATCTGAACTGGGTTTGTATCGTCTTCCCTCTCTGTTTTCGCCTGGGAGGTAGGAGTTATTCTGCGGAGACTGATCTGTTTCTCAAGGCGGCCATCTTTATGGATACCATTGATGGACCATCCCTTGAGATCGGAACGTCCATGCTCCGGCAGAGTGGGGAAGGAGAAGGAGAGTTTGTTATCACCGGATATTTTTTTCTCCAGCAATATAGTGTGACTACCGGGGTCCAGACGAATAAGAGAATATCCCTGCGAATTCAGACGTAAAATAGGTTCAGCTTTCTTATCAACTGTGATTTGGTCAAAGAATCTGTTCTTTCCAGGTAGGGTAACCGCTCCTCTAACAAGGATATCTATCTGGAGTTCAACGGTCAATTGTTCTTCATCGGTACGGATAAGGAAGCTGTTTATTGTGGCACATTGATTACCGCATTTAGGCGGCATCAGGAGTCTGGTCTGTAATTCCTGAAGAATTTCAGAGTCTGGAACTTCCGCAACGGCATCATATGGGGTGAACGCGGTAGGTAGGAGAATCAGCAAAAAGAGAGCAAGGGCTGTATTCCTTAACGGTTTTCTTTTTGTCTTATTTGAAAGAAGACATTTTCTCAGAAATCCACCAATAAGAAGAGTAAGAAGAGCAACCCTCACAAAGGCAAATATCGTATTGAGGAAGGGAGGGAGAAAACGAAACGAAATATTCTGTTCCGGGTTTACAGGACCATTCCAGTGCAGGCGTATCGTATTCCACTGCCAGTCAGGGAGCCCTGGGCCTGTCTGTATCATATCCTGTGGGTCAATCTGTATGGTTTTCGGTCTTGTAGGTGTTTGTGCGGCTGATCCTGCACTGTAGTAGGCTTGTTTACGTAACGATGTCTTTCTGGAAAGTGGGGCAGCGGCGGATTCTGCCATGACCACCTCATCTTCCATAAGCGATGAATTGTCTGTGCGTTGTTTTGTATCTACTTGATATTCATTGGTTATTCTGTGGCGATTTCCATGTTCAAGCTGTGGGTATATTCCCACACGTATTTCATGAACCATATAGGGAACTGAAGTAACGATTATAAAAATAAGGAGTGTAAGGGATACGATTTTACAGAGTCGCTTTCCTGTCTGAGCGGTAATGACCTGCTGTATACCGAGCAGACCAAGAAGAGGCAGCCAGAGGTAGCGGGGTGATCCAGGTTGATGAAAGGAAAGGACAAGGAGGATAATTGCAATACTGCCCCATCCCAATCCAAGAACTCTTGATGTGGCAAGTCCTGTAATCAAAACAAGGAAGATATCCAAAAGTGTCCAGCGGTTGATCCATGTTGACACCTTGTCAACACCCGTGGCGGTGAGCAGTTTCCATCCAGGTGGCAGATTTAACTCCATGGAGAGTTGCTGGAAGTTATGATCCCAGCCGAGTGCAGGAATTTCAAGCTTTCCATTGATTACTCCTCGCTCGATGCGGGATTCTGCATGGAGCGCAAGACTCCCTTGTCTTACTTCAACCCCTGTTTTGTCTGAATTGTTCATACTGGTGATAAGTCGTGAGTTTTCTCCAACGTCGGCCTTGCCAAGAATCTGGGATGAATCAACATTAAGCCGCCAACCGCGTGTCATTGTGCCGCTTATGCTGTCATATGCGGTGAGGCCATTTCCTTGCTCGTCAAGCCATAGTTTACGATGGATTTTAAGGCGGTTCGGAACAGGATTGGGATTTCCTCGGTTTTTCTGGGTGAGGGTCATTTTACCGTCAGTTTTAATAAGATAGGCCGGGAATTTCTTCCAGTTTTGCGGAAGGGAAGTGCGGGATGGATCAACCGATGGAACCGTGGAGATATCAATCTGACGCAGTTTCGGATCTGGTGCAAAGACCCAGATTTCCTCCGTGGGCCAGGGGCCATCTATCTCTCCCATGGTCAGGAACTCTGGAGAAAGTGCATTACTGTTTCGAAGGGTCATCTGGATTTGCCATTGACCGGGCCGAACCTGGATTTGCAGTCTGCCGTTATTGTCAAGACGAACCGGGAGAGGGGAATGGAGCAAAAGAGGTATAAATGGTTTGCTGTTTTTTAAGCCAAGAGTCACCTGGCGCGGATTGCCCGAGACTATAAGTTGAATATGTAATTGCTGCTTAAGAGGAACGCCATCTTCGATCTTACGGGAGACCTGAATGTTGAGACTCTCTGCACTGTTTTTTGGTGCCTCTTTTTTATGCTTGAACCAGAGTCTGCCTTCCTGGTCAAGTTGCAGGTTTGATATCTTCTGATTCAACAGTGTGAGCTGAACAAGCCCTGTTTTTGGTGGAATCAGGATGTTTTCTGGAAGTGTTGCCCAGGAAAATATTCCAGAGACTGTGTGACTGCCGGGATCAAGCCAGATTGCAGGATGCCCCTGCTGTTTACTCACCAGTATATCTTTTCCATCCACCTGTACTTCAGATGGCCAGACAGGGCTGTTGCCAGGAAGTAGGATCAGGCTCCTGCTTTCAATAAGCCATTTCTGAGTAAAGCTTGCCCCGTTTGTCTGGACATCGATTTCCAGTTTGGAAGGCCAAGTACAGTAGCGTCTGTTGGTTTCTTTGGTATCAATACTGCATAATTTTTCTTCCTGGTCATAGAGAACCCAGGGAATCCACTGCTGCAGTTCGGTGGGAATTCTGCTTTCTGCATACAAACAGGAGGGGAGATATAGCATGGTACAGAACAGGTAACAAAGAACCAGCCAAATTGCTTTTGTATGAGAGGGCACAGGAGTCGTTTGCATAATTGGAATCCGGGTGATGGGATAAATTGTCCTGATTACGTATAAAACTCTGCCAACGGTACATATCTGGGTTGTAATGCTCTGATAAAACATAAGGATTACAAGTGACCAGATGTGTCATCCCCGCGGAGGCGGGAATCCAGTTTCGTGCCACCCCTCTAGATTCTCGCCTCCACGGGAATGACAGACAAAAATGGCTGAGCTTTGTACGTAATCAGATAAATTATTGAGATAAACCTGAATTTGTGAAGAGATACTCACTTAGTATAATGGCAAACAAAAAGGATTGTCAAATGTCTGACAGGATAATTGGGAAACAGTTGTAAAATTAAGACAATATTCACAAAATATCCTTCTTGTGTGATTTTTTTTAGACACGGATCACATTTAAAAAGATTCATTTTCTCTGGACAAACCTTAAACAGGAGTTACCGTTGATGAAACAGGAATTTTTCCCATAAAACAAAAAGAGACTAAATGAAAAAAACTACTATCATAAAGGATCCTAATCCTACGCGAGTTGCAATACTCAGATCACTTCCACTTGAACTCAAAGAGACACTTACCGGCGAGGAAGCTGCATCTTTTATAAACAATGAGCCACTTTCAGAGACCCTTTATGAAAAACTGAAAGATCATCTGCTCCCTATAAATGAGGAGTAGAACCTAATAACAGGAGAACCTAATAAACGATCATAATACCCCCGTTGTCGCCCCTGCTGAAATCAGTGAATGTTACCTCGAATGGAGTAGCGGTACGAGAGATAATAATTTGGACGATGGGGGAGAATAGGAGAAAGCACCGAATGGTACTAGTTTAAGGCGTAGCAACATATGTACTCCTGTGTGCAACACAGTTCTTCTATGTATGATTTTCTTCTCCGCCAGCACAACTTGCTAACTAAAGCACAGAAGTTAGCAGGTATCTAGCTAAAGATCCAATTACTCAGTATCTCCAAACGATAGCGTCTGGTGTTTGTTACGTATATTCAGGAATTACCTTAAATTACAGTTTCCCTTAAACACTTAACCTTACCATTGAATATACGTAATAAAATAAAGTTTGGACTTATGATACAATAGGTCATCAACTTCCTGTTTTTTCTAAAAAAGAAGAAGGAGGACAGCATGGCCGTACAAAATGATATATTAGAGAATTACTACCCTACAGATGTGAGTGAGTCTACTCAATCATCTAAATCACACTTTATTTTTCCGCTCCAGCATCGTGCGAGGCAAAATACGGGAGCTATGGAGAAACTTTTCCTTCCCTTTGCCGGTGCATTATATGTCTATCACCCCAGCAAACGACGGCGGATTCTTAATCGAGCAGTGGACAAACTTGAGCAGGGTTGTCTGTCTGGATATGAGTACGTTATAGGCCATCTTTACGATAAATATCGTCGTGATCTTGCAATCAGTACAGTAAGCCAAACAGGATAAACCCTGCACAGTTTTTTACTCTTCCTGCACCAAGTCAGACATACCAGAATAGAAAATATTCTCCGGAAAGATGTTGCCGCCTATGTTGACCATGAGCAAGAAAGAGGACTCATGGTTAATTCCATTAGAAATCATTTAAAAACAGTCTACACCTTTCTCAAGTACCTGGTTGATCACGAACTGTTACCTTTGGATATTCTCTATAAAAAAATCAGTATCAAAGCACCAGAAGTTCTGCCAAGAGCCATTCCGGCGGAAGATCTAAAGCCGATACTTGCAGGCATAACTGCAACAAGAGATCGGTCTCTAATCCTGTTGTTACTGCATACTGGAATGCGTATAGGAGAACTTCTTCAAGTGAAGATAGCGGATATCATTCTGCCGGAACGTAAAATCTTGTTATTTGTCGGAGCAAAGAATTTCCATGGCCGGGTTGTTTACTATAGTCGTGAAGCAGAGCAGGCTTTGAATCAGTGGCTGGCTGAGAGGAAGCGGGACAATGAATACCTGTTTTATGGCAATAAGGGGCAGGAGCTATCCTATGTTAGTGCCTGGATGATCATGAAAAAGGCTATCCAAAAAGCTGGTCTTGAGCAACGAGGATATAGCCTTCATTCGTTGAGGCACACTTTCGCAACAGACATGCTCAATGCTGGATTACGCCTGGAAGTACTGCAACAGCTTCTGGGGCATCTCGATATTGAGCTTACGCTTCGATACGCAAAGATATCTGATGCCACGCGGGAAGAAGCTTATTTCAAAGCAATGACAATCATAGAAAATGGAGGCAATCATGAGTATGACCGAGTCAATCCTGAACTACAGGCAGTATTTGAAGAGAAAGAATTACTCTGAGTTGACAGTTAAAAACTACCTGAACAGATTGAAGTTATTCTTTACCTGGGTGTCGGTTCGGGTGGAGGAAATATCTGCACAAGAAGTGAAACAATATATTGATTACTTGCTGGAAAAGAAGATGTCTCCATTAAGCATCAATGCTCACCTCTCAACTCTTCGGGGTTTCTATGATTTCCTTATTGTCGAGGAAGAAATCCCTTTAGCCAATCCAGTTGCCAGAGGGCAGATGCTTCGCGAACCACATCCTTTGCCAAGGTACCTCCATGACAACGACATTGAGTTGTTTCTCAAGAGTATCTCATGCATTCGAGACTTTGCCATATTCATGCTCATGCTGCGCTGTGGTTTGCGCGTCCAGGAGGTGGTGAATCTTACTCTTGATGTGATTGACTACAGGCGCAGTCAGATCCTCATTAAGGCGGGGAAAGGTGCTAGGGATAGAATCGTGTATATTAGT
>CAZDJE010000111.1:0-11996 GCA_964505715.1 uncultured Desulfocapsa sp.
CTGTTCCTTGTTTTCGTTTGGGTTCCGCAATCGGTATTGCTGTACACGTTGCGAGACCAAATAATCCTATAACCGCAAAAGTAATCTGATACAGAGGGAGTGATAAAATAAGCCAGCCGCCGGCTGTATAGGAAATGGCCATCATGATTTGATTTGAGGCCAGAATAAAGCTGTTTGCCTTTACTAGGTGAGCGGAATCAACCAGCGAAGGTATAAGGGCCATACGTGCAGGACGGTGGAAGCTGTCGGCGGCAGAAAGGCCGGCAAGTAATAGGTATATTGCAATAACGGATATGTCACCGCCTCCCTGTAGAAGTCCTATGGCAACGCCAACCAGCAGGAGCTGCAGGCATCCCATGCCGATAAGCATGTTTTTTCGGGGAAAGCGATCCACCAGTACTCCGGCAATCGGGCCGAGTAAAAATGGTGGCAGGGTTCGGGCCACCATAGTACCGGCTGCTTGCAATGTGGAGGAGGTCTGTTCAAAAACAGATACCAGGATGGTAACTGTGAAGAGCTCGATGGCCAGAGTTGTACTTACATTGACAAGCCAGAGATAGAGGTAATGCTTGTTTTTCATTTAACTGGGACTGTTAGCAGTATTTCATGGATCGGTCTTCGGAGAATTTACAATTCTTTCTCATGGTTTGAGTTCAGTGAAAAGACGTGTGTTCACTTGTACTGCCAAGTACAGGTTATAGCTTTTTAACTCGTATCGCGTATCAAAAAAATTATTTTTCCAGAGTGGAGGAGAGATACTCATTAACCTCTGTTTCGATCTGTTTTTCTATTTCATCTCCCAGAAAATGAACTTTGACCACCTCTTTAAAAAAGCACGTCCCTATGCTGCATTCAATGCAACCAATTTCAAATTTACCGAGAATCTCACCCACCTTTGGATGCTCATCAATAACTTCTTTTATTGGTCTCTCTCCAATATCGCCCAGAAGATCCACAATTTTACTCCTTTATGTTGTCTGTAATCACTTTCACTAGGTGTAGCAGTGGAGAGTGACAGCTGTTTGCAAACTCTGCCATTGCTTATGGCTTAAAAAAACTCAAATCTGCTTGGGCCATTTACATTTGTTCAAAAGTGTACAAATGTAAATCTGATCACCACTAAGGCTCAGGCAACCGTAAAATTCAATCGTAGGAGTGCCCCTGCTGGCAAATGATACTAGGATCATTCGGATTTGTCGGCAGCAGGGGCGGGCCTCCTACACGTGGTTTTAGCTAAAACTGAGTTTGGGTGGTAATCAGTAATGTAAATGGCCCTGAAAATCAATCCAGCAGGAGTTTCTGTCCTTCAAGTTTTTGGAGCCATGCAATTTCCTGAGTTACTTCCAGTACTCCCATGTATTCATCTTCGTCATTAAAAACAGGGAAATAGCGAATAAGGACTTTTTCACCGCGAAAATCGATCCAGAACTCAGCCTTGTCCATGGTCCTGTTTTTAAAGCCTTCAACAATTTTGAGTACACTATCCACTGATTTTTCAGGATGACATTTGTGCACCTTGCGACCAATAACAGATCGGGTGCGGGGAAAGATCTTTTCCTTATCAAGCCGGTTAAAATAGGCGACGGTATCATCGGCATCAACGAATGTAACCTCCATTGGAAGGGTCTCCATAATTGCATGGAGCTGATCCGTACTGAGGTTTTCAACTAAGCGCATTTTTTTGCCGTCTTCTTCAACTTCTTTCAGCATGGTTGTGAATTTTGCTGCAGATTCTTCACCGTAATGTTGAAGGTCACAATTATGAAATTCTTGCAAAAGAAAGTCAGTATCATCTCCGGAGAGGATTTGGCGACCCATTTTGTAGAGGATATCGTTTTCCTTCCAGATATGCTCGGCTCGGATGGTCAGATAATCCAGCCCCTCTTTAACAAAAAGAGCTCTGTCATCATCGGTTCCACTGCTTAGCGTATCAAGTGCCATCTGCATTTTGATGAGTAGCTTTCTTTCAAGATCATGCTCCAGCAGCATTACCCCGATGGGACCGCCTTCGGTTGGGGCACCGCGTTTCCCCATAAGGGGGAAGAGAAATTTTTCCTCTTTTGTATTATGGATTTTGTCGCCAAACTCCAACAGAAAATCTATGGCTCTGCCGGTCTGCACCTTGTTCTGGGTACCGCTGGATACCTTATCCAGGTTCGCCTTTAAGACCGCCATGGCACGCTCAATCATTTCATGTTCCGCAATCAGCCAGTCATCCCACCGAGAAAATGTACTCATAATCCTGTCTCCTTATAATCAGTGCCTGTCCGGAGATGGTCTTTTTCAGGATGGACACTAGTTAACGATTTATGTAATCTTTTAGTAACTATTCAGCGAGGGGGACTAATTACCCTCAACTCTGAACTGTAACTGTTTAGCAGGTAAGCGCAGACTCCGTGCTTCAAATTCGTTTATTTTGGTCTCCGAAGCATACTAATGCTATTCGAGGAGGCTAAAATGGACGTAGATGGAGTGCTGCTGAATAGTTACATCTTTTATAATATTTTTCATTATACCAGTGAAACTATAAGCAGAAAGTTGACCAAAACAACTTTATGTTTTGTTATATGTTTAAGGTCCTGTTCTATCGACATGTTTGGATGTGCTGTTCTTGATCAATCGAAGATTCTGTGATGTTGCTATTTTTCAGGTATTATAGAAGGTTCTCATGGAATGTGATTTTTACAAACATTTGATATGAGATAATTATGAAGAGAAGTATGTCGCTTTGGGAACGCAACGCAAAGCGAAAGTATATCATTTACAAATACGCAAAAAGTACCTGTAGCAGAACCCATCTATGAAAGAACCCTTTCTTATAAAATGTCTTTTTTATTTGTACAGACTTCTCTGGTTCTGTGCCACACCACTACTCTTACGTTCTCCACGACTGAAAGAGGGCGTTGCTGAACGTACATTAGAAGAGGTTAAATTTTCTAAGGTGGACATCTGGATGCACGCTGCATCCGTTGGTGAAGCGTATATAGCTAGGCAAATCCTGAAGAGTTTTTCAGAAGATCAAAAACTGGACATTCTTATCACAAGTAATACTTCCCAGGGAAAAGAAATTCTTGAACAAAATCTGGAAGAACAGAAGCATAACGTAACTATTGCCTATATGGTTTTTGACAATCCGGCGCTGGTTAAAAAGGCTGTTCAGATTGCTGATCCCCAACTTTTAGTACTGATTGAACTGGAAATCTGGCCGGCTCTTATGGCTGAGATGAAAAGAAAAAATAAGAAAATAATTATCGTCAATGGGCGGATGACAGAGAAGAGTTACCGAGGATATCGTAAAATAGCCTCTCTCTGGAGACTGCTCAAACCAGATCAGATACTAGCAATTTCCGATGATGACAAGAACCGGCTTCAGGATCTTTTCCAGCAACAGGAAACATATCATGTTCCAAATATTAAATTTGACCAGATAGTGCCATATAGAGCATCGCAAGAGAGAGTAGCAACGAACAAAGTAGTGGTTTTCGCATCCATCCGAAAAAAGGAAGAAAGCGATGTTCTATATCTTATTAATGAACTTCTGAAAAGTGATCCGAACCTGCATATAGACCTCTTTCCCCGACATCTGCAACGGGTTCCAAGTTGGCAAACTCTGCTGTCGGAACAGGAGATTAGCTTCTCTCTTAAATCATCTCCCTCAGAAAAGAGTTCAGGCTCAGTAGTGATCTGGGATCTGTTTGGTAAATTGATCAATGCTTATCAACGGGCCGATGCTGCGTTTGTTGGAGGGAGTCTGGCACCCCTTGGTGGCCAAAACTTTATTGAAGCCTTTATGAATGGAGTTGTTCCAGTAACAGGGCCCTGGCTTTCGGATTTTTTATGGGCGGGTGATGAGGTGTATCAATACGGCTTACTTAAAACAGGTGCAGATAAAGAAGAAGTTTTGCAAATACTTTTTTCAATTTTGCAACAGCCCACTGACAGGAAAGACCTTCAGCAAAAAGCAGAAAAGTATATTCAGCTTAAACAGGGAGGGAGCAGGCAAACCGCAGAAAAGATTGAATCTCTCTTGCAGAAATAATGGTGAAGGCATTTTAACTTACAGAACTTAGTGCCTAACTCAATGGCGACTTTTCCAGGCAGATACAGAAACAGCTCGGCCATCAACTCTCTATTGTGGCAGTCACGATGGAAATCGAATTCATATCACTTGTAATCTTTGACAAGGGTTTTACAGAAACGACACGGCTCAAAGTTTGATTCTTCAGCAACTTCTATATTCTTAAATTCAATGGTACAGTTTTTACAGTAATAAAATTCACATCCAGGTAAATGGTAGACATGGCTTTTGATATTTCCATGTACCGTTCCTTCTGTTAAATATTCCGCCCCCAATCGTTTTGATTCAGGTTTTTTTGGCTGAGTATGGATTGCAGTCGGCTGTTCCGATGTGTTCTTTTTCTCTTTGATGTTGAGGACGCGCTTAACTCTCTTTAGTGTGGGAGAGATATATTTTGTGAAGAGCGCGCGTATAATTTTTGTGAATGCAGCTGGTATAATGGGTTGCTCATTGGCAGCTTGTCTGAGGTAATAGACTGTTATAATTAAAAATGTGATATTGGGAAGCCACATGGCCAGAAATACCGGAACTGCAGTTTCCTGTGCCAGGACTTTTCCTAATGTGAAGATGATATAGTAAAAGATAAAGAAGAAGAGTGCCAAGGGGATACCCGATGATTTTTTCCCGGGACCAGCTTGAAGGCCGAGTGGCATACCCAGCAGGCTCAGGAGCATACAACCAAAGGGAAGCACTATCCTAGTGTGGTAGTGAACAAGTTTTTCGCGTCCCTCGGGAGTTGAACGACCGATACCCGTCGCAAATTCTTGTAGTTGTGTCATGGTCATGGATGCGGTTGAAAGCGTCGTTACATCTTTTCCATCAACTACTGTTGGGGGTTGTAGTGGTATATCTATAATATATTTCTCAAAACCGATGATTTGAGACTTGGGGCCGTCGGGTCTGTGAAGACTTCCGTTTTCAAGAGTTATGGTGACGAGCATAGTGTCAATCTTAGCAACCATATTACCTGACTGAGCCATGGTGATAATTGGGTTTACCTGACCTCGCATATCGGAGACCCATACATTTTTCCACTTACCTGTTTCCCGGTCAATGCTTTCCACGTAGACTACTAGGTCACCAAGGGCTTCTGTGAACTGGTGCTCCTTAATACCTTTATCAATTTTCTCCTTTGCCACCTGAAACATAAGCTGTTTCATCGCAATCTTGGATTTGTATATCAGGTTAACGGAGAAGTATGCGGTGAGCAGGGCAATTAATACGGAAATAAAAAGAACTGGAGGAATAAATTGATACAAACTGACGCCGCTGGCTTTGAAAGCCAATATTTCAGAATCGGTTGAAAGTCTGGTAAAGGCAATGGTAACCCCTATCATGGCAGACATGGGGATGGAATAGAGGAACATGTCTGGAAACAAGTAGAGAAAGAGTCGTGCAAAATCGACAAAGTCAATTTCCAATTCCAGGACAGTGTTGAGAAAGGGAATAAGGGTAATCAGTACAAAAACACTATTCATGACAAGAAAGCTGGCAAAAAATGGTGCCAGGATCTCTGTTGCCAGGTAACCGTATAAGAGTTTAGGTAGTTTAATTATTTTAGGCATCTTTTTAGGTACAGATTACTGGCATGACCCATATGTGGAAGAGAATAAAACCTTAAGCCCCAAGGGGGATATCCGACGTTTTCTTTGGCTCTTCATACAGTATATAATAGATGATACCTGCGGTTAAATAGACGAAACCGGCGGACCACATAACATCACTAATAAAATGTCCGCCTTGAACTATCCGTGCGGTTCCCATCAATATTCCATATCCAACACCCACACCGAGCCCTGCATAGGGAAGCCATTTTCTTCTGTTTCCCTTAAAGAGAAAGTAGAAAACAAAGAAATAGAAAGCACAGGAGCAGTGGCCGCAGGGGAAGGACCTTCCATCATTACCCCAGTCAGGTTTAAGGAGTTGATGATACTGCTGTGTACCGCCAAATTCAATAATATTAGTGGGACGGGGGCGTCCAAAATTATCTTTGAAGATAACGTTGATAATAAGTCCAGGTCCAATAAGCATCACCGCCACTAGATAAATTGCTGTTTTTCTGTATTTTAGATTTTTTTTATAAAACAGAGAGGAAATGACGATAAGCAGGGCAAAAATAGCGATAGCAAGGGCTGGCCAGGTCCCATATTTGTAAAGCAGTTCCCAAGGCAAGTTATGTTTTAGCGGCCATTGATGGCTGTTGGTTGCAGCGTAAAACCACTCGGATACCCGAATATCTATATTCCAGAAATAGAAGGGAAGGGATAGAAACAGCAGTGCCAGGGTTGGAATATAAATATCTTTAGAGAAAAAGATTCGTTTAACAGTGTTTTTCATTATACGTTGGGTGTTTTTTTTAATATGACTGGGCCAGTTTTGAACTAAAATTCACAGAAGATATTCAAATCCCATCGGAAATGCAACTGGATAACAACGTAACTATCGAGTTTTGCAAGATCAGCTGCGATACTTGTCATCATGTATTCCGTAGATGTTTTCTTGGAGCACTGTTTGTAACAGGCTCAGGCTTACGTTTTCTATAGCCTTTGTTATCTAATTAATGGACACGTACGGCATCCTCGCCAATACTGCTTTGGGCATACCTGGTTAAAAAAGGTGTCCTTCAAGTAACTCTTAATAAAAAATTGATGAGGTTCTTTAAACTGGGGCAACTTCATAATCATATACCAACGACAGGAGGCAACGAGAGTGCTGAAAAGTTGAAATACTATTGCCAGTAGCAGGTAAGGATATTTTATTTCAGAAAGAATATTGAGCAGGGTAGTAACGTTAATTACTCGAAATATAATATATAGCAGAAGTATACTGAGACTGAAATTTAGCACTATTTTCATAACTGTTTTTTTTATCAGTTACATCTGTAGATGTAAAATACTTTTTCAGTAAAGCCCTTTTTGCTGATGGTGAGTCGTTCGAGTAACTCAGCGTGATTAAAGAGCACTTTCAGCTCATTGATCATATCAATTTTTGAATAATAAATTCCAGGCATTGCCCTGAAATCTTTTGTTTTCTCAAGAGAGAAGAAGGGTCTGTAAGTGGAAGGGGTGGGAATATAGGATCTTGGGTGTCCCTCGGTGTAGTAGGTGAACAAGGCCGCACGATAATAGCGGTCGGAATAGAGGACATCATCCTCAGCTATGTATTGCTGTATGTGGGCAATGGCCTCTTTATACCCGGATATTCTGTCCTGAATGTTTAAGGATGGTGGCAGAAAAAACAGAGAAGGGAAAAGAAGAACCATGGTGAGGAGCACAGATATAACGGCTCCAGCTTTATATAACTTCCATAACTTATAATGGACAACGGTGTAGGCAAAGAGGATCACTCCTGGAATAAATGCAATTGCGGCCCAGTTAAGCTCCATTTTCTTAAACAGTGCTTTGTACAGAAAAAATAAAAGTGGAAAAAGGTATGATAATACTATGTAAAAACGTTTGTTGTCGAAAAACCAATTACGATATTTAAAGGTTCCATAGAGAAGGATAGAGAAGAATATCGGAGTGAAAAGGGCAAAGAGCCCTCCAAAAAATTCGAAAAATTTACCCGGGTGTATTGTGAATTCGGACGTGGTGCCATGGCTATATTGAAAAACAAAACTGATCCAGTCATGCTGGTAATTCCAGATGATTACGGGAGAAAACAGAACAAAAGATATGAGTATAGCTGTCCACGCTTTGGGGTTAAGGAGCGATTTGGGCATTTTTATAAGAATAAATAATACCAGAAATGCCAGGAACAGGACGGAGGTATACTTGCTGAGCATTAAACAGCCCAGATGAAGACCGGCAAGGATGTAGTTGGACCAGCGATCATTGAAAAGCGCTTTATAGCAATAATAGGTGGACGTGGACCAGAAGAGTATTAACGGGGCATCCGGGGTGATTATGGTATAGCCCATAAAGGTAGCCGGTAGCAGAGCACTGGTGACAAGTGTGAGCCAGGCAACATCGTTACTGAAGACCTCTTTGCTTAATAGAAATACATACCATGACGATATGGACATGCAGGCAACGGCGGCTAGGCGGACAAAAAATTCACTGTCCCCAAACAGGGTAAAAAGTTTAATAAGATAGGCGATCATCGGTGGATGATCGTAGTAACTGAGTTGGAGCCTAGTACTCCAAAGCCAGTAGAAAGCCTCATCTTCATATAGCTGCATGCTGGTGTTATAGAGACCATGCAGAGCAGAAATGACAAGTAGGAACAGAATAGCATTCCTGTCGGTCATTATTTTTTTTACATTCATAATGTTTGCTTCGGAAAGAGTGGTGACTTTATACTCTGTGTGGTCCTTATGATGATATGCGGTGCGGTTTGACCGGAGTGCATTGTTTTTTGTCTTTAAGCCTGTACAACAGCAACCATTATACCCGATCTATCAAAAGTGACAACGGAATCGGTATCGAGTGCTATCTCTTTTAGAAATAGAGATGACTCGGAATGGGGCGTTATATGCTTTGACAAGGGGCCTTTTAATGGGCGGCCCCTTTGTGGCATTGTCGACGCTTAGTTTATGAGATATCAGGGGTTGGGGAACAGGTAATGATTTGATCGCATATTTCAATAAGCTGATCCGATAGCATTCTTTCTCTCTGTGTTAATTCTGAATCAGCAAAGGTTGTGCCGTAGTATATGTTAACAACTGCTGTTGACGCGCTTCCAAGTAGTTCAAGAAAACGTTCCAAACGGCCAGCTTGCAGGTAGAGGGTGGCATCATTAATAAACAACAACTCTCGTGGTTGTTTGAGATACTCCTTAAACATCTGTTCTATTTGTTTTGCATTGTTACGTGCCAACTGTCGCGAATGTTCTTCATTCTTTCCCATCATACGAGGTGCGACTATGGGGGTTGTCAGGTATAAAACTGACGGGGATAAATGAACTTCCAGCTTTCCCCCTATGCCTTTTACCGGTTCAGGTGATAGATCTAATACGGCAATTTGTGCAGCAAAACCTGCTTGAATGAAGTCTCCCAGAATAGAGGTGGTTAGGGTAGTTTTGCCGGAGTTGACTTCGCCCATGATCACTGTTTTACAGTTGTGATACTGTTGAATCTCTCCAGCCATTACATTATCCCAAGCTTTGATAAGATAAAGCGCAATGCGAGCAATGTGGTGACGAGAAAGGTAAGTCCTCCCATAATATTGAGCAGGATTGAATTTTTACATACAGCATCTGATCGATTCAGCAGATAGAGAATTATAGCAATTATCAAGGGGGTGCCCGTTAACCCCAAAGCCAGCATCAATGGCAACAACAGGAAAAAGCTGCCTTTCACAAAAGGACCGAGCATGCTTACTAAACATCCGGCAAATACAGCTCCTGCAAAACGTTTGTCTTTGACGTCCAGATCCCATCCCATTTTATCAGAAATAAAATAGGCCCCGGCCATAAATGTAGGAGAAAGGGTGGACAGGGTTGCAGCCCATAAGCCAACCATGAAAATACGCATTGCATTGTCACCCAGCAGCGGGTGAAGTGCCAGGGCAGCATCGGTTGCTTTCTTTATAATGATACCGTTTGGTTCAAGTACTGCAGCAGCAACAAGAAAAATCGCAACACTGTATAGGCCAAAGGCAATGCCCATTGAACTTATTGTGTCAAATCGTGCCATACCTAAATCTTGTTGCGTCCATCCTCTGGCATTGGTGTTGTAAGTATGCATCCCAATAATGGTAATATGAACAGCTCCGCCCATGATTGCAGCCATCATAAGTGCAGTGTCAATACCGCCAGGCAGGTTAGGGATAAGTCCGCTAACAATTCCCGTTACAGAGAGATCAGCCATAAAAAGGGTTACTCCGAAACACACCACCACGAAAATGACCAGTAGTTTGCAGAGTGTCTCAAATGTACGGTAGCCTTTACGTACCAGAAACAGCGAGATAAGAACGCCGTACATGACTCCCCAGTAGGGGGTTTTAAATCCCGTTACCAAGGAGGTAATGGAGGCAAGAGCATTCATCAGTACCATAGCGGCAAGCCAGGTGGCTAGTAGGGCGTCAATGGTGAGAATCCATGCCCAGCTTTTTCCAAGTTTCTCTTCCGTTGCTGCGATGATTCCCTTCCCCTCAAGGATACCCACCCTGGCAGCTAGGTATTGGGCCGTTGTCCCAAATATAGCACTGAAGATCACCACCCACAGCATTTTGTAGCCGTAGCTTGCACCTGCTATGGATACGCTGGCAAGAGTTGCAGGACCACAGGCAACTGCACTGATAATCCAGGCTGGCCCCATCTCTTTGATATACGTTCTGTATTTTTTTAAGCCTTGGCCGTATTTCTCCTCTGGTAGCTGGGAACGGCTATTATCTTTTCCGGTATTCATTTGTGATTTCCTCGTATCTAAGTCATCGAATATCTGACAATTTGTCGGAGGTAAAAGTATGTTGAATAGGGAACAATGTCAAGATTAAAGGGTGGTGGAAAATCTCTTTCTTATTGTTTCAAATATACTGCTACTCTATCAGAAAATAAGATTTTTAATTACAAACGGGAAAAGAAAATAGCTGACACCAAATATTTGAAATATATTTGATTTAAGCTGTTTAAGCTGTTTAAGCTGTTTAAGCGGTGGCGGCGTCCTTCGAACTTGACGGGTACGCCACTGATGTTGATTTGTTGTTGTTCAGACTTTATCTGACAGTTTTGAGCATGAGCTTCCATCAGATATGACAAATTTCAACCGGTCATCCTTCTGAAACGATAAGGATCACCAATGGATCTAAGCGTACAGTATGGTGAATGTATCCGGTTAGAACCGGGGCATGGTAGGAAATCAGTGTCAAATCATCAAATATACCCTGAAATAGACACCATTGACCTGTTCTATTTCACCGATCTTTATGATACCCCTTACCATAAAATCGAATATGATATCTGAAGATACTTCTGGGAACAAATGACATTTTATGACATCATATCTATATGAATGACGCTAAGCAGGAATGAGCTATAGGACAGACCATCGGGGCGTATCTAAACCTCATATACCTTTTCCCCTTTTAATCCTGCTACTGGATTCACTCGTAACAGTGTGCTACATACTTGCATATTCAAAGTAGATTTTCGACTTTCCATCTTAGACTTTTTACTATGTGTTACGAAGGAGAATACGAGAAGAAAAGTGGTAGTGGTAAAGTGGTCAGATAGAAGATGATACGTTAGACATTGGTCATGTATGCACACTATCCGTAAACGGTAAAAATAAAATGATCGATTTTTTGCAACAATTCAATCCAGTAACACAGGCATTCATTGCGACTCTCTTTACCTGGGGGGTAACGGCCGCAGGAGCTGCACTTGTGTTTTTTACCAAAACCGTCAACCAGAAACTGATGGATTCAATGCTTGGCTTTGCAGCCGGTGTCATGATTGCTGCAAGTTTCTGGTCTCTTCTCGCACCGGGCATAGAAATGGCGGAACAGTTGGAACAGATCCCGTGGATGACCGCCGCCATCGGATTTATGGGTGGTGGAATTTTTATGAGGTTGATCGACAAATTCCTTCCCCACCTTCATCCTAGCCTAAGCATTGATAAAAGTGAGGGAATAAAGACTTCATGGCAACGAAGTACTCTTCTAGTACTTGCCATAACCCTTCACAATATACCCGAGGGCCTTGCTGTCGGTGTTGCCTTTGGAGCAGTGGCTGCTAATCTACCATCTGCCACGATTGGAGGAGCAATTGCTTTGGCAATCGGAATAGGGATTCAAAATTTTCCTGAAGGTACTGCTGTAGCAATGCCATTAAGAAGAGAAGGGATGTCCAAATGGAAAAGTTTTCTTATGGGACAAGCTTCAGGCGTGGTGGAACCAATCGCTGGGGTTCTCGGAGCACTATTTGCCCTATGTGTCAGAATAGTTTGCACCTCAAATATTTCAACATATAACAAATG
>CAZDJE010000112.1:0-11952 GCA_964505715.1 uncultured Desulfocapsa sp.
GGCCATTGGGATAAATGAGCGGGAGATGATGGAATCCTGGTTAAAGGAAAATATGCCTGCAATGGATTATTCCGATCTGGCGGCACGTCTTCCAAAAGGAATTGATGTGGCCCAGCTCCAAGAAATGTATCAGATCCCGGAAGCAAAGCAGATTCTGCAGGAGGCGGAGCTGATCACGGCAAGCCAGTTTAAGGATATCAGTGCCTCCGAGTTATTCAAGATTCGAGGAGCTCTTCGTAACTGCCTTGGTTTTATCCGTGAGCTTGAGAACAATTCGTAATAATTGATCTTATTTTTATATAATAAGACTTTTTATGTTAGGAATAAGTTTGAATAAAGTGGTTTCCACATATAAGATACTGGAATACACTTTTATCAAGATGGAGAATATTTGATGAACCAGGCAACATCCCAGACGAATTTCTGGGAACTTTTTATAAAGCTGGAATTGAACGAAAGCGAAAGGCCAAAAGAAGGGTGGAAGGTTCTGGAGAGAACTCCCCAGGGACTGCAGGAAATTACAACCCGCCGTAACAAGGTCGTCAAGTTCAAACAGATAAAGGATCTGTTCGCCTGGATCAAGGAGAACAGGACAGGGTATGCAATCAATATTGATTGCTTCGAGTACGGAGGGAAGTTAACCCTTCGGCAATAAAGAGAGGGCCGGTTGCTGTAACAACCGGCCCTCTGAGGTTGTAACGAATGAATGATTTTGAAGAGATCAAGCGGGCTGCTGATCTAAAAACAATCATTCCATCCGAGACGGGTCTCCAGATGGGAAAAAACCATCTGGAGTCATGTCCGTTTTGTGACGGTCACGATTGTTTTAGTATAAACACGAAGAAACAGCAGTACAAGTGTTTTCAGTGTGATACAGGAGGTGATATTTTTGATTTTCTTGCAAAATATCATGGTATTACAGAACAGGAATCTCTCCAACAGGCCGCCAATCTAGTCGGCCATACATTATTTCAACACCAAAAATCCGTAAGGCTCAGCAAAAACGATAAACTTTTGCTGTCTGCTGCAGAATACTACCACCACTACATGCTGGTTAACGGTGCCAAAGATTACCTGGTGGGTCAGCGCGGCCACTCCATGACTACTTTGGAGCTGATGAAAGTTGGCTGGTCTGATGGCAGGCTGTTTTCTCATCTACAGAAACAGGGATTTGCCATAGGTGAAATTCTGGAATCAGGTCTGGTCCGGGAAGACAAAAAGAAGCCTGGTCGTCACTATGATTTCTTCGGAAAAGGTCTGGCGATTTTTCCTCATTTTGAGAATGGCCGGGCTCTTCATTTCACAATCAAAGATCCTGAGAAAAAGAGACCTCCCTACCAGCTTCCTGCTACCCAGCGTAACAAAAGATGGCGTTTCTATAATCAGGATTCTCTTTTTAGGTATGACGAGCTGATTCTGGTTGAGGGTAAAAACGACACCCTTTCTGTGGTTGATTCTGGTGTCCGCCAGGTCATCGGTATGAGCGGTCAGATATCCGAAGAACAGATAAAGAGCCTGGCTGCTCACTGCAAGAGTAAAAAGCATTTGTATCTCTGGATGGACAATGATTTTGACCATTCCAAGCCCTATACAAAGGGATATGGGTATGTGCGGAAGATCAGCGAGGGCTTGCCGGGGGTCAATATCCGGATATTTATTTATCCGGACAACTTCAATGATCCGGACGAATACCTGCAACACCTCCCCAGAGACAAGCGGAGAAATGCAATCTGTCGGCTCCGGGAAGAATCAGTTGATTACCTCACCTGGGAGATCATGCAGGCAGAGGCCAAGGCCACACTGGAAGACAAGGTTGAACATCTCAAACAATTTAATCTTTTCCAGCAGATTGGCCAGCGGCCGCACATTGACCAGCAAATCTATATCGAGAAACTTGAAGAGCTGGGCCTTAAATTAAAATCTATCGATCAGGAATTGGAATCTGGGGGAGGCCTTCGCCAACGGATCACAGAGTATCTTGAAAACCTCAATAGCAAGCGGGATGCAAACCCAAACACCATTGCCGATCTGATCCACGATCATTTTAGTGGTGGTGGTCGATTTTTCAGGGATGATGACGATAAGGTTTATCTCATGTGGCAACACAATATCTATGAAGTATCCACCAACCGGCCTTTCAATGCCTTAATCAAACGAAAAACAGGATTGTTACCCACGGAACAGCCGGGCCGGTCTGTCTGGGAGTCCCTTGCCTCAGAAGGCTATAACTCAGGCCGACAAATTGATCTCGGTGGATGGCTGCACACGGATCGCGGCACCGATACGGTTTATATCAATCTGAACAGCTCCAATAATATCATTATAAAGATAACGCCTGCGGGTGTTGAAGAGATCCAGAACGGGCTTAACCAGGATCATATCCTTTTACAGAGTTCCGGTAAGATCAAGCCCTTTAACTATCTTCCGGAAACAACCATCGAGGAGGCTGTTTCCGAGCTTCGAAAACTCCTTTTCGATAATCTTTCGTGTGAAACCACCCAGAAATATCTGTTACTTTCCTGGTTTATTTCCACTTTTGTATCTGATTTCAGCCCTCATGTTGCCCCATTATTGAAAGCTGCCGGTGAAACTGCCTCCGGTAAGACCACAGCGGCCAGACTGCTTGAATATCTGCTTTATGGTGATGAACACCTGGGCGAAATATCCGTTGCCGGTGCCTATGCTGATGCCAGTCAAAACCCCATGCTGGTGATTGATAACCTTGAAAATCAGGACATCAAACAGGAAATGCTCAAGTTTCTGCTTTTGGTGGCCACCAGGGGGAGCAAGGTCAAGAGAAAGGGCGGCACAGAATCAGGCGTTACCGAGGAAAGCCCGAAGGCTCTGGTCATGGTAACGGCCATCGAGCCTTTTGTTAAATCCGAGCTTATAAACCGCACATTTGAAGTCAATTTTGCAAAACAATATCACAACGAAGGTTTTATTGATGATGAGGTAACCCGGCAGATCCTCAAAAAACGGGACATAATTATTTCCGGACTGCTTAAACTTATTCAAAAAGAGATCCTGCCCAACCTTAAAAAGAGAACGGCATATATCACAGCCCTGAATGTCGATCATAAAGGCCATAGCAAGGAGCGAATGAATGCTTATCTGGCTTTGATGATGCTCATTTTAGATAGAGTTCTGATTTATTGGGATGTGAAACAGCATTTGAAGGCACCTGATATCTGGCATACCTGGATTATTACCCAGGACCAGTTAGCGAGGGAACATGAAGTCAGCTCAAATGATATCTTGAGGCTGCTTGACGGCCTGATCCGGGAGTACCGGTTGCGGATGAATGAGCAGGAACTCAAACCCCAGCGTGTTTATGGGTATGAAGAAGAAGTTTATCAGTATACCCACCCGGAATACGGCATAGCAATCACCAGGACGGCCCCTACGTTCATCGACGAGAACAAGGAACACACAGAGGCCTTTATCGAATTTGAGGCCACCAGCAAAGATTTAACCTATGCCTTCACCCGTTTTTGCAAAAACAACGGATTGGCCAACCCTTATTCTTCAGCGGCTATTTTCGGTTCAAGACTCAAGAATGATCGAAAATTATTAGCCAAGGGAGGGTGGGAGCTGGTTACAAAGGAGGAAAATGGAACCTATTTCAAGGTTGTCAGGGGCCAAAGATATCTCAGGTTCCGTCACCGTCTTATCAGGTAATAATAAAGGAGCACCTGGTTGGTGCGCTGTGGGGTGTTATTCCATCATGCAATGTCGCATAATGTTTAGTAAGGGCTGTAATAAGCTTATGGAGAGGGTGAGGGGTGCAAGTCCAGGGTGCAGGTGCAAGCTCAAAAGTAAAAATCTGGCATTGGTCATGAGCTTATTTACCCCCATTAAGCAAGAGGGGAAATTTATGGAGCATTTTCTCAGTACCTATGACCATTGCACCACTTTCTTTATAAATATTTTTTATTTTAATGGTTTAGATAGGGTGCAATCGGGGTGCAGGTTCGGGTGCATCAATGGTGCAGCAGTGGTGCAAGCTCCATTGGTAAATTTAACCTGCACCACGACAAAACAACACAATTACAATAAGATAATATCGTGGTGCAAGGGTGCAGGTAGATAAGATGCCTTCACAAAATCCACTAAAAAACGATATAATCACTCAAAATAACGATTTATGGAGTCTGTTTCTTTATGATTCATGGGGCAATAATGATTTATGACATTTGTATGATTTATACAGATAAATGATAAAATTTTTTTCCTCCCTATAAATAGGGTGTCTGGGTGCGAATATGAAGGGATTCAGAAAAATTACCAAACAGCTATTTGGTAAAAAAAAGGTCAATCAGGCTGATTTGAGCATCGTGGACGGGATCGTCAGGAATAAAAGCGGCTCAAAGACGCAAAATACTGATATTGATATTGAATTGAACCAAGGTGTAGCGGAAACCATTGGTTGTCATGGTGATTTTATTAGGGCGGAACCGGAATTTACCGAACCAAGTCAACCACTTGAAAAATTCAAAGAGCCTGTTCCTCTACAGGAGCAGAGTAATCCCGATAATTGGGAGGTACCGGAACCATATCTTATTTATCTGGCAGCGACCGGCAAGGCAAAAAGGACACGTCAGGAATACAGATGGGATCTGTTGTGGTGGAGCAGGCAAACTTCCATAAAGACCATCACTCTCCAGGAAATGGAGGGAATAATCCATAAAATCCATGCTTCCACTGCCAGGCGTAAAATAGCGGCAATCAGATCCTATGCTAAATGGGAACTTCGGGAAGGATCCGGAAAACTCTACGCTGAGGTAAGCCAGGTCATATTACCAAAGACACCGACCAGGGTACCCAAGGATAGAGGCAGCGAGGAATTTATGGATTTTTCCAAGTGTGCTGTAGATCTGGTTCGGGCCGGTGACAGAAGAGGGGTCTGGATTGGGCTTATGGGGTGTTGTGGTCTCCGGATCTCGGAGATTCAGACCGCAGAACCGGCACCGGGCAAAACTATAAAGGTGATTGGAAAGGGAGATAAGGAACGGCTGATTCCTGCTCCTGCCTGGTTAATCGAAGCTCTTGGCTGTAAAACCTATAAAAAATGCTGGAAGAAAGGCCGGCAACTGATCTGGTCTGAACTTAAAAAAATGGGGATTAAGAAACCTCACAGCTTGAGACATACATTTGCAAGTGAATTAAGGCGGAAGGGTTATCCGTTGGAGGAAATTAAAGTGTTGCTTGGTCATAGCAAACTGGACACCACTATGATTTATGCCAATGTGGCCCTGCCAAACGATATAACATCAAGATTAGGAGTGGAACATTGAAGAAGTGGAAGTCAATTTTAGCGATCCTGATCTTGACCATGGTTCTTAGCAGCTCTGTTTTTGGGGGAGAGATTCCGGCATGGTCTGTTGCCAAAAGTACCATGAAAGAATGTTATTCCGGATGGGATGTAGAGGTGAACGTTTCTGGTGGGTATGAAACACGATATTACGAAAATGGCCCGGTACAGGGTTCATTCGGAAATGCTGTTTTGACTGTGCCTCTGTACAGCAGAAAAGAAAGATTATCCCGGCAGGAATCGACAAATAATCAGATAGAGCATGTGGCAGAATTATACGCTGATTTTGAAGAGCAAAGTGCAACATATACAGCCTTAAATAATGAACTGGAATTATTCAAAAAAGTAATGATCGATAACGGTGCCCAGGGCATCACAGCATATTACGATTTGATGAGAGAAATTGAAAAATCTAAAGCGAAAAGGAATGCTGCAGCACGTAAAATCAGGATGATTTTGGAGAATTGCGGATATGTGGAAACAGATAAAATTGCTGGGCCGGGACAAGCTCCTGATAAAAGAAATTCGCCCGAGACTTAAAGAAAATCGTGGTTTTGTGCTTACCGGCAGTCACGGTTCTGGCAAAACCGCAATCCTTGAATGGATTCATGAGCACGTACAGAAAAATATCTCCATGGTCAGTGCAGAATCTACGATCAAAGAAATGCTTTTTCAAATCTGTTCAGATTGGGATCTTGTTGTATTGGATGATGAGGGTGCGACCAGGGGGAAATCTAAATGGCAGGTGTCCTGGATGGAACGTGCTCTGTTACAGGTAACTGATAAATGGTTACTGGTGGATGATATACACCGAGTGACACCGGCCCAGCTTAGACGCTTGAAGCTGCTTCGGGATCGTGTCCGGATCATTGCGGCCGGAGTGCCTCCATTCAAGCGGGAAGAGTTACGCCGGATGCTCTGGGGCCTGCCTGCAATACAGATCAAGCCACTCCCGACAGAGGACATGAACAGAATCGCTATTGCTGCAGTACCTCTTTTGGAATCCAGAACACCTATTGCTGATGCTGTACACGCATCGAGGGGAATACCCGGTCAGCTCATCAATTCTTTACGAGGAGAAGTAACCCCGGAAGCCAGAAAAGTAGCTGGTGAGGAAATAGACTTATCACCTGTGATTCTTATCGGATTGGCCGGAGTGATGATTACCAGATATGTTGCCATCGGAATTGAATCAACATCGCTCTATATGCTTGGTGGTATGGGAATGGGAGTAGGGCTGATAGTCAGATTTTATCTGTTTCGTGGAATGGAGGCTCAGAAAAGGTGACCGGGCCGACTCATATAGCAATAGCCGTTGCAATAGGAATGGTGGCCGGTGCCGACAAGATGCACCTGGCCTTGATAGCCGGTGGTGCCATCCTTCCGGATCTGGATCACCCACAGTCATTTATAGGCCGTGTTTTCTTTCCAATCTCGCTACCGCTGAACAAATGGCTTGGACATCGAGGGGCGTTTCATTCGTTCTGGTTATGGGGTTTGCTTTGCCTGGCTGGCTTTCTCTGGCCTCCGGCGTTTTTTATCGGAACCGGGGCAATACTCCATGTTTTAGCTGACTGCGGGACTGTTTCCGGAGTCCGGGCACTGTCCCCCTGGTCACAAAAGTTATTTGTGGTTTTCCGACGCTCCTGGAGGATCAAAAGCGGTGCTCCTGCGGAAATGGTTGTCCTGTTGTTGTTTGGAATGATTGCCTGGGGTGGTGGATATATCGGTGCTGTCGGTGGGATCAGAGCCATGATCGGACATATGACCGGCGCACCCAAGATCATGCTGGAAGAGTTTCAGGCTAAAGGTCTGATGAAATGTAAAGTAAAAGGAAAATTCCGGTGGGTCTCAGGAGAGATTGAGGAAGGGGAATGGTTGATTATCGGTACAGAAGGCCCGTCCGGTCTAGCGTTTCAGGGAAATAACAAGATCATCCATACCCCAAAGGACGGGAAGTTTTTAAGGGCAAGATTGAAACCATTTCCAGATAAAACAACCTGGGAACTGATCCAGCTCAAAGGATGGGCTGAGACTGAAACCGATGTCTACTTTATGGATGGTAAAAAATGGCATATAGCAAGAGCGGGAGAAGTGGTATGGGGTCAGATTTTGGGCGACAAGATCGAGCTGGAGAGTGTTTTGTGATTTTTTCCCAGGGTGAGAAAGGCGTATATCCCATCATTGTTATTTCCACTGCGAAGTAGTATAGTATTCAATGTGAATACAAAAGAATATATACCTTGGAGAAACCAATGAGGGCAACAACAATTAGAATGGAAGATACTGTACTGGATCGAGTGGATTCTATGGCTAAAAGTGTAAATCGATCTCGTACATGGCTTATAAATCAGGCGGTTGAGCAATTCTTAAGTTATGAAGAGTGGTTTGTCCAGGAAGTGCAGGATGGAGTTAACGAGGTCGCCAATGGAGAACTTGCCTCTCAAGGAAAAGTTGAACAACGTTTTGCCAAGTGGGATGTAAATGCAGATTAGGTGGACTGAGAAGGCTCTTGATAACCTTGATGCTGCTGTTGAGTACATTGCTGCTGATAATCCAGTAGCTGCAAAGAAGGTTGCCCAAAAAATCTGGGATTCAGTTCAGTTACTGAAAACTCAGCCCGGAATTGGTCGCCCCGGTAGAGTGATTGGTACAAGAGAGCTGATTATTATCGGGTTACCATATGTTGTTCCATATGTGGAGAAACATGGAGTTGTTATTATTTTACGTATAATGCATAGCTCTATAAAGTGGCCTGGGCACTTTTAGGTGATGGCAACAGAAAATAAATCTACAGTGAACACGTCTAGCATCGATAAAAAAATAGATTCCTCAGATATCCCTGAGACAAGCAGTGCGTTTTGGGATGAAGCAACCGGTGCAGAATTATCGCAATGCAGGAAGTATAGATATGCGTTATGGAGAATATGGGATAACTCAAAGCCATACGCAATGTTTATTGGTTTAAATCCATCAACAGCAAACGAAACCCAAAACGACTACACAATTAATTGCTGTATCAGTTATGCCAGATCTTGGGGGTATGGCGGTTTGTGTATGGGGAATTTGTTTGCATTCCGTGCCACATATCCACGTGTAATGAAGAGTTCAACTGATCCCATTGGTTCTGATAATGATGCCTGGTTAATAAAATTATCAAAAAAAGCAGGTATTATCGTTGTGGTTTGGGGAAATGATGGCTCACATATGGGTCGTTCAAGAAGTGTTGTCGATATGATTCCAAATTTAATGTGTTTGGGTATTAACGACACAGGAGAACCGACACACCCAATCCGTGCATCTATCCATGCAAAACCAATTAAGATAGGTACATCAACTTGAACTTGTGGTGATAGCCAGCATTGCAATGACGACAAATCCACTCCTACCCTGCTTATTCTTGCTAGATTAAAAATCCCAGCTTCGGCAGGGCACCTGGCCAACAACACGCCAGGAGCCCTGCCTCTTTGCGGTCTGGTGGTAGACTCATCATCTGTCTAGTGTGGTGTCCACCGGCACATATTTTATAATGGGCACAAAAAAAGACTGCGCCCACTATAAAAATGCGCGGAGGCCACACCCAATCCCGAACGGCTCCGTGGTAGATCCATGCTCCTTGCTCCGGCCATGCACCCAGAAACTACACCTGGGAGCCTATCCGGTTAGCGTTCCGGAAGTAACTCCAAGTCCTGCTTAAAGTGGTGTTGTCCGTCTGCTACGCTTCACCACTGACGGTGATTTCTGCCCTGATCTCCGCTCCAGGGTTCAGTCGGACAACACACCAGACAGGAATTCCGGTTAAAACTGTCATGGCTTTTGCAACCTCCCGCTAAACTAGAGTCCCATTTCAGGGGCAAAAACTCATGCCAGTTTTACCGGTAGGTGTCCGCTTGCGCGAGTCACATGGACGCGGGATACTGCCCCGCTTATGCCCCGGCCTGGTAAGTCGGATTGGGGGAAGGTGTTCCGTGCCGGGTAAGTTTCCCGCCGGAAACAACACCGACGGAATATTAAATAAAATAGAACCAGTAAAGTAAAAAAAGTGCATTTCAAATAGCCTTGATCGGTGATCCGGAAGCCGGATCCTTATCCATCTTCAGTGGAACTTTTTTTACTTGACTGAACCCATTTTAATTAATGATGAAAGGGTGTTGGTTTTTTGTTCCAAAAAAGTTTTTGGCAAAACTTTCTCGCAACAAAAAAACCACTTTTACTATTTCCAGATGCCTCCGGCAGCCACTTTGAAAAGTGGGCAAACTATTTTTATTATTCCTTTGTAATTCAACCTGTTATTGCCCCATTGAAAACATATTAGTACGCGTTATTCCTTTGTGGAAATGCGTACATTTTGGTGTAATTAGGTAGGTGCTAAAGACTAAGTTTTGCAAAGGAGGTTCTACCATGTTGCCAAGTCTTTCTACTGTTTCCAGGTCTGCATGTTGTGCCGGCTCTTCCGGCTTTACTGTTCGGCCTTCGTCCCATGGTCTGGGTGGGTTTGTTGCCTCTGTCGGATTCCGTACCGGCCAGCTTTCTTCTCGGTTTGCTAAAAAATGGGCTCAAAAATTGCCTAAAAAGTGTGGTGGGGTGTTCGTCCGGCGTTCTGGTGGGCTTTGGTGGGTGTCTGTTCCAGTTCTTCCTGCTTCTGCTCCGGTACCGGCCAGGCGTGGTACTGTGGTTTCGGTCATTGGTTCGCCTCCGGCTTGCCGATCGGCTGTTTCCGGTGGTGGTGTTTGGGCATGTTAAGCCCCTTTTTTCCTTCTCGCACTCACGCCAGGGCGTGGGCTATTGCCTGCGGGGTTCCGGTAGCTGCCGTTTCGGTTTCCGGTTCTCCTGGGCGCTGGTTTTCTGTGCCGGGTCCTGCAAAAAAGAAATCCTGCTTACTCTGTTCCAGGCTCGGCAGCTGCTCAAAAAATCAAGGGCCAGGCTGCAGCTTTCAGCCCGGCCCCTGGTGGCCCGAGATCCAGCCTGTTCAGCAAACTCTTTTTTAAGGTGCTCATCTAGCATGAGCACCACTCATAAAATTTTATGTCGTTTTACGTACCTTTATGCAAGGCCACCCAACTCTTAGCGCACCTTTTCGTTCCATTGGAATTCACCCCCCCTGAATTCGGTAGTAGCAATTGACACAATAGCCCATATGGGCTATTGTGTAAGGAGGAGGTAACATCATGTCAAAATCAGCAACAGTAAGAGCTCGCATAGAGCCCAAGTTAAAAGCAGAAGTAGAAACACTTTTCCATCAATTGGGACTTTCTACGACTGAGGCAATTAATATTTTCTATAATCAGGTGCAATTACGGAAAGGACTTCCCTTCAATGTCGTTGTACCCAACAAAACCACAAAGAAAACATTCAAGGACACCGATTCCGGAAAGAATCTTACCCGATGCGAAAGCGTTGATGATATGTTTGATAAGCTGGGTATTTAAATGCTTCATCCAACATATACCAGGCAGTTTGAGCGCGACCTCAAAAAAATGCTACAGAGAGGGAAGGATAAAGAGAAAATAAAGAAAGTTATTGGTTTATTGGTTCGAGAGGAGCAACTTCCACAAAACTGTAGAGACCACAAACTGGTCGGGAACTACCAGGGACGAAGAGATTGCCACATCGAACCAGACTGGCTGCTTATCTACAAGTACCTGGAGCATGAGATTGTTTTTGAGCGAACAGGCAGCCATTCTGATTTATTTAAGAAATAATTTTCACGATCCATCCTCCAAATATCGGTAGAAAGTCGGTTTCGAGATCCCAAAAACAGAACATATTTCTTTAATTGTATGCTTCCTGCTTTCGTGCATAGCCCGAAGAGTTGCCGTCTGGTCACTGTTCAGCTTGGCTTTTCTGCCACCCACCCGGCCTCTAGCTCTGGCTGCCGCAAGTCCAGCCTTTGTCCGTTCCCGGATCAGGTTTCTTTCAAATTCTGCCAGGGCGCCGAATATCTGGAAAACGAGTTTCCCACCGCTGGTGGTTGTGTCGAATCCCTCTTGCAAGGAAACAAAGCCCACACCTTCGGCCTCCAGGTCTTCCACTGCTTTAATAAGGTGTTTCAGGCTGCGCCCCAGGCGATCCAACCGACAGACAACCAGGCAATCCCCTTTTCTGGCATATTTCAGGGCATCATCCAGCCCAGGCCGGGCGGCTTTCGCTCCTGAAATTGTATCAGAATAGATTTTTTCACACCCTGCTTGCTCTAGGGCATCCATTTGCATATCTGAATTTTGCCTTAATGTGGAAACTCTTGCATATCCTATTTTCATCTTGTTACCTCGTTTCGTTATACCCGGGAAGTCGAAGTTTTTGGGTTCAGGTCGTGGATCTGACCGGTACCGTCCTCGATTTTGCAAAAAAAGTAACACAACTCGTCAAGCAGTGCAAAAACCTAACTTAGATTGCTTTACCGGGTTTCGTTACCCTTATGCAACCAAAAAAACCGGCTGGGAGATCCCGACCGGGTAGTAACGCAAATTTTCGTTTGTGTTACTCGTAAAGCTGGCCCCGACGCTGGACATGATATCCTTTCCACTGTCGGCAAAGATCCGGAAAAATCTTATCCCCGTCAAAAATGAGGGTGTGGGGTTCGGCCCGGTGTTCGGTTCTCCCACGGATCACGGCCAAAGCTGCCATATAGTGTTTTT
>CAZDJE010000113.1:0-11850 GCA_964505715.1 uncultured Desulfocapsa sp.
AGATATCTTTAAGTTTGATACTGTAGTTCCAGCAGCTTTTAAGATTGCTGCACGTGAACCTTCTAACCCAGAGCGGGAAGTACGTTTGGCTTGTCGGGATTCCTTTCGCCAAGGCAAAATTTTGAAAAGGATTATTCCAATGATTGAAGAAGTTCTTGCGGCAGGTGAAATACAACCGCCAAAACGACCAAAGGAATCTGTCGCTCCAGTTATTCCAAATAAAGAACAGGTGGGTAATGCTGGTCATCGTGGTTGAAAATGTACCGCCCAGATTGAGAGGGCGGTTGGCTGTATGGCTTCTTGAAATCCGTGCCGGAGTTTACGTGGGGAAGTTGTCTCGTCGCGTTCGTGAAATGATATGGAGTACAGTTGAAGAAGGTCTTTATGAGGGGAATGCTGTCATGGCTTGGAGCACAAATACTGAAGCAGGGTTTGAATTTATGACGGCTGGAAAAAATAGAAGAATGGCTGTTGATATGGACGGGGTACAGCTTGTTTCTTTTTTACTAAAGGAGGACGATGATGCTGGTTCTTGTCCCAGTGAGAATTGACGGCAAATAGTTGGTAGATTTAAGTATGGTCGAATTTGTTTGAAGTTGTAGTAGTTTACTAGAAGTATGTTCCCCACAGACGTGGGGATGAACCGGCAAGGCAAGCGCCTTTAGTAGTTGGCCCATAATGTTCCCCACAGACGTGGGGATGAACCGCACTTAGGGACAGCGAGGTAAAGGATGTCGGTATGTTCCCCACAGACGTGGGGATGAACCGTTGCGTTGGGGCTATCTCTTGTTGTGCTATGGATGTTCCCCACAGACGTGGGGATGAACCGCTTTCAGAACAGGCCGGATTAACAGAAGAGATATGTTCCCCACAGACGTGGGGATGAACCGGATGTTATACAGGTTGTCCATGCTCTCCCCTGATGTTCCCCACAGACGTGGGGATATAACTGTATGTTTGTTCACAGTTTTCGTGAAAAGGGAAAAAATGTGAAGAAAGAACTAAAAAAGATATGTGAGTTACAGTAGGGAAGATATCTTTTTTTTGAATTCCTTAAAAAGCTCAGGGTTGTCAATTTCTCCGGAAAGATATCCGATAAACTCAAAAATTCTCGAAATATCAGGGGCGTTGTTTTCGGTCCAGCGTTCAATGCAATCGTCATAAACCATATCTGCAATCGGGCCAACGGTCTCAAAGAGTGCCAGCTTGATACTGGTGAGAGCACGGGTAGTTTGCTTGTCAATATACCTCTGACTCTCCTTTGATTCTGATTGTGCAGCAGGGGGAGGCTCTTTTACAGGCTGTGCCGTCTGCTCTATCATTTTTTCAAGCTCAGGGGCAAGCATACATGCTGTTGTGGTAATCAGGGAAGTGTCGCTCCCGGGGTCGCAGAGAATCAGGAGCGTGGCACTTCTGTTTACAGGCATTGCGATGATATCAAACTTGTCATAGCGGATGGACATTGTTTGAGGATCAAGGCCTTTTAGATCAGCCATTTGTATCATTCTGCCGATATTGTTTGCAGCTTCCTCGGCCATTTTTTCTGTGAAAAAATCTGGTAGACTATTGGAAAATAGATATTTAGCTCGGACGGATATGCAGGACCCCATAACTCCTGGAAGGATTGCAAATTCTTTTGAAAGAGTATTCATAGTTCTGATAGTAGTCCTTGCACCTGTTATTTTACAGATAAACCTGCATTAATCTGGTTTGATATCTCTGATACTGAGCTGTGGGCATCAAGTACCATTCCAAGTATCTTTCCTGCTTTTGGGAGGATGAGCAGGGAGCTGCCATCCTTCATGTGCATGTGTATGCGTCGTGGAGACTGGACTTGTAAGATTTTGCGAAGATTACTACTTGTGATGATGCAATAGATGATCAGTTCGCCAAGGGCTGGAGTCGGGGCTGAGTAGACAACTATTTTTCCGGATTTATTGAGGAGAAAAAAATAACGAATTCCCTCAATAGCTGTGAGTACGCGAATGCTTTTCTGGAAATCAGGGTTCTCTTCGGCATCCTTTAAAACGTAGGTTATGGCTGTTTGAGCCATCGTTTCTGTCTGTTCGTCCTGTTGTTTTGCAGCATTGAGAAGGATAAATCCCAAGGGGTGCTCTATCAGTCTGCTTCGCGCGACGACTTTCCCCAGCGAAATACTTGGATTCTCCCATGAGACAATGGTGTAAGCAGCTTCAATTCCTTGGAGATGTTCCTGTTCTGCGTCAATTAAAGCACCATCTTTGAAATAGAGAGTACCGCTCCTGTTGTTTGATGCGACCTGAACCTGGCAGGAGTGTCTTTCCTGTTCCAGCATCTGGAGAAAGGAAGCAATAGAGATGCCATTGATGGCCCCGCCACTTGTCTCTTTCGGGCTATCATTCGTGGCCTTTTTATTATTCATTTGCTGGAGATATCATTGTAGGAGATTACTCCTTCCTTTTAATCTTTCGAACAACCAGTTCCATACTGCGCTTTAAAAGATCCACCGAGTGATATACGTGATCCACTTCATCGTTGGACTCCTTTGGTTGGGTATAGATCAGAGGAGTATCCAGCTTTCCAGAAACAATGGCTTTAGTATCTTCTGTTAACTTATGAAGCCTGTTGAGGATAAAGCGGGTTGTAAATAGAAAGTTAATTAAAAAGGCTAGAAAAATAGCACCCAGCGATATTGGGTTGGCAAGGGTTGGAAGTGCTTCCATAAGACTGATTGAGGGGAGTGTTACAGAAATAATGCCACGAACATCTCCAACTTTGTAGTGAAAGGCTTTTTTGTCACCATACTTTGTGATAACTGCTGCAGGTGCATCTTTGGGATCACCATGGCACTTTAAACAGCCTTCTTTTACGATGAGAGGTCTGGCATAGCGGTAGGATCCTGCCTCATATTTTTCTACAAATTGAGTACGACTGTCTGATGTGAATTGAGCGATTGAAGCCTTTTCAAATGTATCGGGAGCATTTGCTTTTTGGCGGACATCATCACTGGTTACAGTAAAAGAAGCTCGGGTAGATGTTTTGTTGGCAATGGTGGAGAGTTCGCGGGTGGCAAGCGCTGGGTTTTTTCCGTAAAAACGGTCAGAATCTCCCATTTTATGAATTGCCAGATATTCATCGAACTGCGGCGTGAGTTTGTTTACCCACACCATCCCAGAGTCGGCTACCCATGCTCTGAAGGAAACAACCTGATCGGCAACAGCTTCAGCCTCATTTCGCAGCACCTGATCTCTTAGTTTTCCTAGGCTGGCAAACAATGCGCCAAGAATCAAAACAACAGTGAGGATAAAAACAATAAGTGCTTTTGAACGCAGGCTTATTTTTTTGCCCATAAGGTCCTTCTCCTTTGCATAGTGTGAAAGATACCAACAAAGCTGTTCGATAGTGTCTGACTTGCTGTGTAACAGTGTTAGGTATAACTATTAAATCACAGGAAATAACAAATGTGAAGGTTTTTCAGGACTTGCCTTGAGCGCTGTTATGAAAAATAGAAAACATGGGTGCTTGGGTGAAAATACTGGAATAGTAGGTGCTTATGTTCTACTCGGATGGTACCGGGGCGGGGAAGGGGGTGCCAAGTTCCCAGGCAAATTGCCTTAGGAGAATGCCAAGGTCGGCAGTGGTTCGCATTAGAAGGTTCTTTGCATCGATCAGGCGGTTTTTGCTTGTGAGCAGATCCTGCATGGAAGTTTGTTTGATCTGGTAGGATTTGAGTGAAAGGTGTACAATTTCCTGCTGTTGGTAGAGATGGGTTTGTTGTTTTGTGAAAATAGCCTGGAGACTGGTAATTGTTTTTTTCTTATTGGCAATGGAGTTAAAGGTTTTTAAGACGGCTGAATATTCCTGTATGGATGTGATCTCAGATGCCATGTCCCTGGTTTTAATATTGCTGAATACTGTTCCGCCGCTAAACAGTGGTACACTGAGAACCAGGCCAATCGATCCCTCGCCACTGTAATCACTGAACTGTGTATCTTCTTTTCTATCAAACTCTCCTCTGACAAAAAGTGCCGGCCATTCCTGCTGAGTATATTTTTTAGCCGTTGTCTTCCCAAGGTTACGTTCGATAAGGATTTTTTTATAGAGGAGACTGTTATCTACAAAAAAGCTCCGCAGCTTTTCATCCGTTGCAGCTTTTGCGAGAAAAGGCTGCATCTTTTCACTACTTGTCTGCAGCGCAGAAAAGCTGTTGATACAACCAGCCGTTCGCTCTTCGCTATCGAGGAGCTCGTTGAGCCAGTGCCAATTTGGTGAATCTTCTGGGATTGCTGTAAAATCGAGTAGTTCCCGAAAGGTCGTGTCTCGTCTCTGCTCGTTGAGGTCTTCTCTGGCTTCCAGTTCTTTCAGGTTTGCCTGAGCTCTCAGTAGTGCAAGCTTGGTCTGGTCTCGCAGGTCATAACCACGCTGAATTTTACTGACATGGTCCTGAGAAATCAGAATGGAATTGGTAAGATTATGGAGCTTATAACGGGCAACCATATAGTTTTCGAGCAACTCATGGAGGCGAGAGTCGAGTTCTTGGGTCTTAATATCGAGGTTATTGTTTGCAAGTTCATATTCCTGCGCAGAAACATCAATTGCGAGGGAGAGAGAACGCCGATAAAGAGGGATATCCAGATCAAAATTCCAGTCTGTTATATCCTCACCGTCTGTATATTCTGTCTCTTCTGCAGGGAGTGTGGGGTCGGTGACGGTTTCAGTGGTGTCATCCGAAGGAAAGTCTTTATTCAGGAAACGTTTTTGACTGATTTCAAAATCAACTTGAGGGGAAAAACGTTTGGCAAGAGATGTGTATTTTTCGGTTGATTTTTGGTTTTTTAGTTTTCTGGCAACTTGAATGTCGGGTGATTGTTCCCAGGTCTGTTTAAAAATTGCAGCATACACTTTGAGAATATTCGGCTCGGAGTTGTTTTTATTTAAGCTGTAAAATTCCGTTGTTGCTTTATCGGTTTTTTCTTTCTTTTCAGTAGTATCAACAGACAATGGATTCTGTGCGAAACCAGAACCCGCGGTGTTGAGGTTTTGAATCTGAATAGTTGTTGTAGCGAAGGCTGTTGGCGTTGATAATCCCCCCGTAAACCATATGAGGGCAAAACACAGCATCAGAGCATGAATAGCAACAGGTCTACCAGATGATACTAAATGGCTGGTGCTGGATGTCGTTACAATCATGCAAGAGAATAGAAGTTAAGAGTATGTGTCAAAAAAAAAGCATGAACAAAAAGTACCCTGCCCATAATATAAATACATAATACTCTATAGTACTATGTTATTAATGCGATTTTGTCACTGCCTAAATTTTTGCATCCCTCTTCAGGCATAAAAGATAACGGAAGTCCCGGCAAACTGCCGGAATTATCCACTCCTGCTTGCTCATCCGGCACCGTTTGGATCAACTTGTTCAGGCTCCTGTGACAGATCCTCCTGAATGGCATCGGCATCGTTTAATCCAGCGTCATCTTCCTGTTTTGCGACATCTTCCTCCATCGTGTCGATATCTTCGACGGAGGCTAATTCCTCTGTCATTTCTGTGGAATCGTCACTTGCTGAGAAGCTGTCGAGAGAGGAATCTTCATTTTCCTCTTCACCGTTACTGGATGTCGCGGAGAACTTATCAAGGCTGTTGGCTTCAGATTCTACAGCTTCAGATTCTGTATCCCCTGCCAGATCAATATGTAGATCATCGGTGCTTAAATCGCTTACAGCACTATCATCAACTTCATTGTTTGTGCTGCTGTCAACAACAGTTTCTTCCACTATCTCTTCCAGGGATTCCTGTTCCTCAGGTTCAACAGCCGTTGCAGTGGTGACTTCTGTTGGCTCAACTGGTGTTTCTACGGCAACACTATCTGGAACTATCTGGGACTGAGGAGTACTCTTTGTTGTTTCTTGTTCAGAGCCTGGCACTGGTTCATCGATTGTTTCATCTGCGGAGGAGGGAGCATCAAAAAGATTGCTGAGTGACGCGGATGGAAGTGAGTGCGCGAGGTCATCATCTCCAAGTGGGCTTAAACTCTGCACTTCTGCTTCGTTGAAAGATTCTTGAGTAGGAGTGTCAATCTGAACAGGAGCCTCCTGTGTTTCAGCTTTTACTTCCTCTACTTCCATTGTTTGATTACTGGATTCCACTTCACCAGGCAGGGTGATCGATGGCATGCTAAGAGAAAGGTCATCCACCTCAACAATATTCATCTCTGCTGTGCCGGATGCTGTTGCTGCTGTTTCAAATCCAGTTGCAGAAACTGCTGTTAGCTGTGTATCTTTTTGTTGCTCTGCGCCAATTGCTTGTTCCAAAGCTGTTGTCTCGTCGTCAACATGCTCCTCAAATACGTCGTGTTCAAGGTCGGTATGCTCAACCAGCATATCTTCCACATGATCCATGGCCTTATCTTCTTCGACATAGGTTCCACCAATTTGCTCAACGAGTTGTTCTACTTCTCCCTCGGAAGCTGTCCGCAGATCAATGTCAGCATCGGCAAGAGCTTCACGTATCTCATCGGTGACCACAATGCCGTCATAGGCATTGGAGTTTTCGTCAATGGACTGAAGGAAAGTGGCCATGTTCTCCAGATACTCATCGTTTAGGTCAGTTCTGTCCACATCTGCGATATCCTGAAGAAATGTCTGGCCTGATGCCACATCTTCTGATGTAGCAGTGCCCAAGGTGACACCTCCTACGGTAAAGGTAACGTCATCTCCATCTCTGAAGTCAAAACTGCCGTCTGCTTCTGTGTAGCCATTGATGCCTGATGTTGTTGTGTACTCAAGCCCTTCTACTGCACCATCAATCAGTTTGGCTGATAATGTTAAATCATCTGCTGCTGTGGTATCGGTTAGGTCAAGTGACGAACCATCATTTAAAGTAACACTTTCAAAATTGCTGAAGTTATCCTTTGCTCCGGCATCCCACTGCTCTTTGTCTACATCCGTAAGAATGAGATTGTCAGAGCCATCGCCACCATCAAAGGTAGCATCCGCACCACTTAATGAGTCATTGATTGTAAGGGTATCATCACCTGCACCGAGGCTGACAATTCCATCATCAAAATTACTGCTTACATCGTCAACAGTTACGGTGTCATTTCCCGCACCGGTATTGATGATGGAGTCATCTTCAAGTCTGTCAATTGTGACTGTGTCGTTGCCATCAGCAGTATCAATAGTTCCATGCAACATGTTGTGAACGTTTACGGTGTCGTCTCCGGCATCAGTGCTTACTGCAGCCTGGTCTACATCTCCTTTTACGGTGACGTTGTCATTACCAGCACCTGTGTTGATAGAAGAATTTCCCTGGAGATCATCGCTCACAGTTAGAGTATCATCACCATCATTTGTGTCGATTGTTCTCTGATCATCTATATCGTCATCAACCAGAATAGTGTCGTTACCAGCTCCAGTTGTTAATGCCTCCTCTGTGAAATCTCCAAATCTTTCACTTCCATCCTCTACGTTTCGGTAATGCAGGTTTTCATCCTGGACAGGTTCCGGTTCCGGAACTTCCTGTTCAGTGACATCCACGCTTATGGTGACATCAAAACTCGTGCTGTCACCATCCGTATCTGTTGCGGTAATACTGAATGCCTCGGTGGTATCTGCACTGAAATTGTCCGCACTTCCGCTATAGATGTATTCGCCTGTTTCAAAATTCACATTGAGCGAAGCACCTTCAGGTGTGGTGACGGGCATATCGTCTGCTGTGAGCTCAGTACCACCAATAGTTACAGTTGCAATAGAGATAGCACCATCTCCACCGCTTACGTTATCCAAGATATTACCTATCACTGAAGAGACATCGGGTACTGTGGCTATCTCGGAGACGATATTCTGTAAATCGTCTACATCATTTACGTAAACCGGTTTATTGTTTCCTGCTTCTGCAATGGTGTTTAGATCACTGAGAGAACCGCTATTCACTCCAACGGTTTGCAAATCGTCGATATGCTCTTCTATAAAAGAGTTCCATGTTGGCATAAAGGCGTCAAAGTCATCCTCGTAGGCATTGTACGAGTTGCCATCGGAAAAGACGAATACAGCATTGTTATCAGCTTGTGGTTCTGTCCCGTCATAGGCATTTACTGCTGCCTGTAGGCCTTGTTCTGGATCGGTGCCGCTCTTGTCTGTATAAAGGGATATCTGGCCGTCATTTCCCTGCCAGCCAGTTGATTCATTATTGTCACCCCAGAATTGGACGATGTTCACATGAACATCACCCTGCTCGTCATATTGTGCAATTATGCTGCTGATAGCATCTTCAGTGAGAGCCAGGTCGTTGTTACTCATTGAGCTGGAGACATCAACAACAAAAGTCACATTTGAGCTTACTGATGGAGGCCCGCCTATGGAGAGTGATTGGGTTTCTGAAACTGAAGTCGGGAGAAGATCCTCCTGTACATCGTCCACTGCGATGGTATAATTATTTGTTGTGCTGGTTCCATCGCTTGAAGTTGCCTTGACCCCGATATCGTGAGAAGTTGCTGAGTCGAAATCAAGAGCATCGTCTCTGGCAACCGTCACGTTGCCTGTCTCGGCGTCAATGGCAAATCTTCCACCAGCGTCATCACTTAACGAGTATGAAACGGCATCCCCATCGGCATCTATAGCAGTTGCAGTAATACCGATTTCAGTGCCTGCAGTCGCATTTTCTGCGACACTGTTCGCTGTTTGATCAGTATCAGAAAGTGAACCAATTGCTGTGCGGTCATCCATTTCGAAATTGGTGTGCAAGACCACATCACCAAAATCTGCATCGCCAAGGTTAGGCAGATCTTCAATATTTATGTAGGTTCCACCTTCTCCATCAGATTCAAACTGGAAATGGTCTTTGCCATCAGGGTTGAAACCTGGCTCTGTGTAATACACGGGATGAGCAGCTGGTTTACCATTGATTAGGAGTACGGGCTGGTCGCCGCTGTTGTCAAAGCTTATAGCACTGGCGTCGTTGATTTCATTCGCGCCATTAGCAATAATGAAAAATTCATGGTTGCCAGGTTCTAGATCTGCCAAATGTGTTCCGCCAGCCATTCCATTCTGATCATCAATGACCACGATGCCACTTGTTGGGTTACCGTCGGTGTCCGTCTGATAGGTACCGACAACATTTTTATAGCCTGCAGTTTCCGAAACGTAAGTAAGATCATTGTCAGTTCCCTGAACCACAATATTTGTTGTCGCAGTATCTGTTCCCCCTTGTTCGTCACTGACAGTATAGCTAAAACTTATATTGCTGCTGTCCCCATCGTTGAGTGTGTCCAATGTTTCGTTGGGGGTGAATTGAACCTGTTGAATTCCATTTTCTGTCACTATTTCAGTGCTGCCAACCACATTTCCGTTGGTATCTGTTGCTGGGCCGACTTCAGTGATGGTGAGTGGGGTACTGTTGCTATCTGTGTCATTGGCTAAAACGTCAACAATGATGGAACTATCTTCCCCAGTTATCGCATTGTCATCTGTGCTGATTGGTGCCTGATTGGCTGGGATAACAGTAACGGATGCGGAAACAGATGCCTGGTCACTGTTTGATGCTTCTGTGGCTGTGGCAGTGACCTGTAGGTCAAAAGGTTCTGTTACTTCAGAACTTGATGTGAGCTTTAGTCCGTCTAGTTGATCGCTGGTAAGGGTCCAGCTTCCATCCTCATTTTCTGTACCTGAAGAAAGACTACTTCCCGATGGGATGCCTGTTACCGTAACACTATCGCTCAGAGACTCGGAACCGTCAGTATCCTGCAAAGACACCTCAATAGTTAGCGGGAATTCAGTTGAATCAGCGGCTGGTGTAGTTGCCCCTTTTATATAAAAACCATTAGCTTTTGCACCTTCGTTGCCGCTAATAACAATGTATTGAAAATCATTGTCAGGGGTTATGGTTTCAGTAAATTCACTATCATTACCCGGTCCGCTGATACTTCCGTTTCCAACATTGTTGCCTTCACTGTCATAGGCTGTCCAGGAGGTAGATTCTCCTTTAAGATGTTTAAACGTCATATCAATAGAACTGGCTGGAGCCTGCAATTCTATACCGACAGATTCATTGTTATCCAGAGTCTTTGTATCACTCCCTTTTTCACCGTCAGAATTGATGCCCAGGCCATTACCTTCGTTCCATGTCCACTCGGCATCTTCGTTTGCGTGTGCGAGATCAAGGTTGCCGGATTCATTCTCATGGCCTGCTCCATCGGCAAACACATGAAGTGTTACATTGTCTGTTGTTAAGTTTATCGGTTCTGCGGTGGTGGTTATTCCCTGACCAACATTGAATGAAATTTCCGGGCTATCAGCAATTGCTTCAACCGATATACTTGAGGTGGCTGTGGTTACTGTGCCCTCAGCGTCTGTTGCTGTAAGAGTGATGGTGTCATCACCACTATAATCTTCGTCTGGCACGTAAGTGACACTGTTGTCGTCATTCACTGTGGCGGTGCCATGATTTGCAGATGCCGTTGTTGTTACGGTGCCATCTTCATCTGTTGCAGAAAAACTAATGTTTACGATACCATCTTCATCGACAGACTTTGTGCTTTCTACTGTGAGGGTCGGAGGATCATTTACATCATTAACCGTGATGCTTGAAGTTTGGGTAACCGTGGCGCCGTCATCGTCTTTAGTCGTAACGGAGATGGTATCAGCACCGTTGTACTCAGCATCTGGGGCATATGAAATTGTGCTATCATCATTAACGGTAACCGTTCCGTGTTCGGCGGTAGCAGTTGTTTCAACAATATTTCCATCTGAGTCAGCGGCAGCAAAAGTGATACTTGTACTCCCATCCTCATCAACGGTTTTTGTACTTTCAACCGTGAGGGTGGGTGCATCATTTACATCATTGACGGTGATGCCAGAAGTTTGGGTAACCGTGGCTCCATCATCGTCCTTGGTCGTAACGGATATAGTGTCAGTACCGTTGTACTCAGCGTCTGGAGTATATGAAATTGTATTGTCATTATTGACAGTAACCGTTCCATGTTCCGCGGTAGCAGTTGTTTCAACGATACTTCCATCTGAATCAGCAGCAGTAAAAGTGATACTTGTGCTCCCATCCTCATCAACGGTCTTTGTACTTTCGACTGTGAGGGTTGGGGGATCATTTACATCATTGACGGTAATGTTTGAAGTTTGGGTAACGGTGGCTCCATCATCGTCCTTAGTGGTAACGGAGATGGTATCAGCACCGTTGTACTCAGCGTCTGGAATATATGAAATTGTATTGTCATTATTGACAGTAACCGTTCCATGTTCAGAGGTAGCAGTTGTTTCAACAATATTTCCATCTGAGTCAGCAGCAGTAAAAGTGATACTTGTACTCCCATCTTCATCAACGGTCTTTGTACTTTCAACCGTGAGGGTGGGTGCATCATTTACATCATTGACGGTAATGGCAGAGGTTTCTGTAACGGTGGCACCATCATCATCCTTAGTCGTAACAGAGATGGTATCAGTACCGTTATACTCAGCGTCTGGAATATATGAAATTGTGTCGTCAGTATTAACTATGACAGTTCCATGCTCAGCCACTGCTGTCGTCTCGATAATATTTCCGTCTGAGTCAGCAGCAGTAAACGTGATACTTGTCCTCCCATCTTCATCAACGGTCTTTGTACTTTCAACCGTGAGGGTGGGCGCATCATTTACATCATTGACGGTGATGCCAGAAGTTTGGGTAACGGTGGCGCCGTCATCATCCTTAGTCGTAACTGAGATGGTATCAGTACCGTTGTATTCAGCATCTGGCGCATATGAAATTGTATTATCATCATTGACCGTAACAGTTCCATGCTCCGCAGTTGCAGTAGTTTCGACAATACTTCCGTCTGAGTCAGCAGCAGTAAACGTGATACTTGTCCTCCCATCTTCATCAAC
>CAZDJE010000114.1:0-11667 GCA_964505715.1 uncultured Desulfocapsa sp.
ATAAACTCATTGGTATTGATATTGAGGGTATTTCCATGGCTAAACGCATAGCCTCTTTGCCCTCAGGACTATCTCCCAGTTGTTCTGCTTTTCTGACCGCACACTGTCGCTCAAAAAATGATTCCCTCCATTCGATTTCTTTGTAAGAAATAACTTTTCCCAACCTACCAGAAGCATGATTCACAAAATCAACAGACAACGTCAAGTGACCATCTAGGACAAGCCTCAACACATCAGCTTCGCTAACATCTTCTTCAAACATAACTGACAAATGCTTGGCAGCAGCTGGTACAGTCAACCATTTTTTCAAGTTGAATAGTTTACCTTTCGTCATCCTCTACTCCTTGTTTTAGGCTTGTCGACCTTTTAACTGATCCAAATAATCGGCCCATGCCTGCATCATTTCTCTACGTTCAGGTAAGTGTTGCGCATAATTGTAGGCGGCTTTCATTTTATTTCGTTCTGCGTGAGCAAGTTGCCGTTCAATAATATCAGACAACCACCCTTGTTCATGCAAAATAGTTGACGCCATAGCACGAAATCCATGCCCTGACATATCTTCCTTTGGATATCCCATTCGTCGCAGGGCAGCTAATATTGCATTATCACTCATTGGTCTTGAGTCTGACCTGATACTCGGGAAGACGTATTGACATCGTCCCGTAATAGGACGGGTTTCACTCAATACCGTGAGACTTTGTTCAGATAATGGAATGATATGTGGGAATTTCATTTTCATTTTTTTTGCAGGAATACGCCACTCTGCACTATCAAGATCTATTTCTGTCCATTCTGCCCGGCGAAGCTCCCCAGGTCTCAAAAAAACTAAAGGAGCGAGCTTTAGAGCAGATTGAACAACGGGAGTCCCTTCATAACCATCTATGGCACGCAACAGTTCCCCAATTTTCTTTGGTTCTGTAATAGTTGCCATACTGCCATGCTTGACTGGAGCCAATGCACCACGAAGATCAGCAGAATTATCACGTTCTGCCCTACCAGTGGCTACAGCATAACGAAAAACCTGTCCGCAATTTTGCAAGGCTCGATGAGCGGTTTCCTGAATCCCTTTATTTTCAATTCTTCGCAATACTGCTAGGAGTTCGGGAGGGGTGACCTCAACAATAGGACGTCCTCCCAACCAAGGGAAAATATGTAACTCGAAACGGCGAATAATTTTTGTAGCATGGCTTTCTGCCCAGTTTGGAGAATGCTTGAGAAACCATTCCCGTGTTATAGCTTCAAAACTATTTCCACTCTGCTCTATCTGTATAATTTTGTTTGCTTTACGCATCTGGGCAGGATCGACACCATCTCTTATCAGCTTTTTTACATCATCACGTTTTTCTCTGGCCTCGGCCAGTTTTACATCAGGGTACACACCAAGGGCTAAGGTTTTGCGTTTTCCAGCAAAACGATAATCAAGACGAAAATATTTTCCTGCCTTTTTCACCAGGACATACATTCCTTTTTCGTCAGACAGCTTAAATTGCTTTGTACGGGGTTTGGCATTACGGATGGCAGTATCGGTGAGAGGCATGACGGTATCTCCATTCTTTCGGGACGGTATTTGTTTCCAATGCCTATTTAACGAGCAATGAAAAAACAACCAATCCACTAGAAACAAAGGGGGAAGCACGATTTTGACGGTACCTAGTTTTCAAATCTTGCTCATACCGTCAAAGATACCGTCACAGGCGACGAGATGTCAATAAGTTTTATAGGAACGTACAGGAAAAGAAAACCCCGAAATCCTTGTAAGGACTCGGGGTTTTTATCTAAACCGGAACTAACCGGAATACTTTTTGGTGGCGATGCAGGGAATTGAACCCCGGACACTACGGATATGAGCCGTATGCTCTAACCATCTGAGCTACATCGCCATGTATAAAGAGGGAATTAAATACCTTATTCAGCGTTCACTGTCAACTTTTTTTCCTCTTTGATACAACAAAAAAACGGGCCTAGCAAAGTAGGCCCGTCTTGGTACTTCAGTCATTCAGGTAAGCTGAACGAAGGGGAAATTACATCATTCCGCCCATTCCGCCCATTCCACCCATGCCGCCCATTCCTCCTGGAGGCATTGCTGGCATTCCGCCACCATCGCTATCATCAGGAGAATCTGCGATAACACATTCTGTGGTCAGAAGCATTCCTGAAACAGAAGCAGCGTTCTGCAGTGCAGTACGGGTAACTTTTGCAGGATCAATAACACCTGCAGCGATCAGGTCTTCGTACTCTTCAGAAGCAGCGTTGAAACCATTAGGACCTTCAAGGCCTTTTACGTGCTCAACAACAACGGAACCTTCGCAGCCTGCATTGCTTGCAATCTGACGAACGGGCTCTTCGAGTGCACGAAGAAGGATCTTCTTACCAAGTTCCTGCTCACCTTCAAGCTCAACAGCGGCAAGTGCATCAAGGCAACGGATATAAGCAACTCCGCCTCCTGGTACAACGCCTTCTTCAACGGCAGCGCGAGTTGAGTTGAGTGCATCTTCAACGCGGGCTTTCTTCTCTTTCATTTCGATTTCAGTAGCAGCACCAACATTAATTACGGCAACACCGCCGATCAGTTTGGCAAGACGCTCCTGAAGTTTCTCACTGTCATAGTCTGAAGTGGAAGCATCGATCTGGGTACGAATCTGCTTAACGCGAGCTTCGAGCTGATCGGATGCTCCAGCGCCATCAATGATGGTGGTGTTATCTTTATCAACAACAACACGCTTGGCGGTACCAAGGTCGTTGATGGTTACGTTCTCAAGTTTGATTCCAAGATCTTCGGTGATAACCTGTCCACCGGTGAGAATCGCGATATCTTCAAGCATTGCTTTTCTACGATCGCCAAAACCTGGAGCTTTAACAGCTGCAATGTTCAGGGTGCCACGAAGTTTATTCACAACGAGAGTAGCAAGAGCCTCACCATCAACATCTTCAGCGATGATGAACAGTCCTTTACCCATTTTAGCTACTGCTTCGAGCACGGGGAGAAGGTCTTTCATGTTGGATACTTTTTTCTCAACGAGCAAGAAATAAGGATCTTCCATGTTGACTTCCATACGATCTGCATCGGTCACAAAGTAAGGAGAGAGGTAACCGCGATCAAACTGCATACCCTCAACTACATCGAGTGTGGTATCCATGGACTTGGCTTCTTCAACGGTGATAACACCCTCTTTACCAACTTTGTCCATAGCTTCTGCAATGATCTTACCGATGGTCTCATCACTATTTGCAGAGATGGTTCCAACCTGAGCAATCTCAGACTGCTCTTTGGTAGGCTTAGCAATATTCTTAAGCTCAGCTACGATGGCAGCAACAGACTTGTCGATTCCACGCTTGATTTCCATTGGATTTCCACCAGCAGCAACAAGCTTTACGCCTTCACGGTAGATAGCCTGAGCAAGAACGGTTGCGGTGGTGGTACCATCACCAGCAACATCAGAGGTCTTGGAAGCAACTTCGCGAACCATCTGTGCGCCCATGTTCTCAACTTTATCGGTAATCTCAATTTCTTTAGCAACGGTCACACCATCTTTAGTGATGGTAGGTGCGCCAAAAGATTTCTCAATCAGAACGTTACGGCCCTTGGGACCGAGTGTTACTTTTACTGCATCAGCAAGAGTGTTGACACCAGCGAGAATAGACTCGCGTGCCTTAACTCCGTATTTTATATCTTTTCCAGCCATGATTTGAATCTCCTATATAAGGGTATTGACAGGGAATATTTATTATTTCTCTATGATTCCAAGAATATCTTCTTCACGCATGATAAGGAAATCCTCACCATCAAGCTTCACATCAGTTCCGCCATATTTAGAAAAGAGAACCATATCTCCCTCTTTTACCTGAAGAGCAATAAGCTCACCGTTATCGGCAACCTTACCAGGTCCTACTGATACAACTTCACCTTCGGCTGGTTTCTCTTTGGCACTATCTGGAATGATGATACCACCTGCGGTCATTGTTTCTTCCTGAAGTCTCTTAACAAGGAGACGGTCATTTAATGGACGAATTTTCATTTACTTCCTCCTGTGGAACGTATTTTGGCGTATAAAGATTCGGGATCTTTGTCCCATATTTATAAGCTATGATTAATAATTCGGTTAGCCCGACAAATCTGAAAACTTTTCAATTGCACTGGATAAGTATCTTAAACAAATCGTCTTGTATCAAAAAAACGAAACATAATTTGCAAGTCGCTCAATTCCAGTTGCTTTCAACTGCGCAAAACTATAGGTTTGCTTTTATGAAAATCAAGGGGCGAATACTAAAAAAACAGCATTCGCCCCAAGTTTTTGAATTTATGATATTATTTTGCCAGACTGGCGTAACAGGAAAAAGAAAGACTAACCGACCCGAACAATCCACTTAAAAGGATCGTCCTGAGAGCCATTTTGAATAGCCTGTAAATCACTAAAAAGACGCTGGGATAATTCACCGGTAGCGCCATCTGCCACCACATATTTACTATCCTGGTAACACAACTCCCCAATAGGGGCGATCACAGCAGCCGTTCCGGAGCCAAAGGCCTCTTGTAAACTGCCATCTTCTATTGCAGCAATTATTTCGTCTATGGTGATCTGTCTTTCTATTACATTTACATCCCAGCTTTTGGCCAGCTCAATAACAGAATCACGAGTAATGCCACCGAGGATAGAGCCACCCAGAGGCGGAGTAATCAAGTCATCACCGATCTTAAAGAAGATGTTTGACGTTCCCACTTCCTCAATATACTTACGTTCGCAAGCATCAAGCCAGAGGACCTGTGTATAGCCGGCTTTATACGCTTCCTCTGCTGCCATGAGCGATGCGGCATAGTTTCCACCTGTTTTCACATGGCCCACACCCCCTTTTGCGGCACGAACATGTTTATCCGTCACCCAGATTTTGGTTGGGTTAAAGCCTTCCGCATAATACGCGCCAACGGGCGACATAATAACAAAGAAATAGTACTGACTAGATGGTCGCACACCAAGTGCTGGTTCCACAGCAATCATGGTCGGGCGCAAATAGAGCGTTGCGCCATCACCCGTTGGAATCCAATCCCTATCAAGATAAACAAGGGCTTTAATTGCCTTCAGCACCTTATCCACAGGTATACGCGGCATACACATACGAAGTGCGGAACCGTTCATACGCTCCAGATTATCTTCCGGTCGAAACATGAAAATCTGTTCATCCGTCCCCTTGTAGGCCTTTAAACCTTCAAAGATCGCCTGCCCATAATGGTAAACCATGGCGGCAGGATCCATACTAAAATTCTTATAGGGACAAATCTCGGCATCATGCCAGCCATTTTCCCGATCCCATTTCATCAAAAACATATGGTCGGTAAAGTAGCTACCAAACCCCAGATTTTCTTGATCCGGTTTATCCTTTCGCTTGTCGGAGTCACACCTGACCACCGATATATCTAAATCTTTCCACATGATGTGCCTCTTTTACGGTTTCTCTTCCAAACAACCGCAGTCCATTATATAGTGAGTAATAATTATAAGATAATTGGGAAATACTGTGTGAACAGTATTGTCCAGAAAGGGCATAAAAGTACTCAACTCCGTGAAAATTGCAACATTTTCCTGCTCTAGCAGCAGGGGCGTGACAGAGAGAAAAACAAAATGAGTGACAACTCCACGCCATCGGTAAAGCTGGGCAGCAGTCCCAATTCCATACGAATCTGGTATTTTCTACTGATTTTCCTGATCTCTATCCTTTTTCTGGGCCACATCCTCTGGCCATTCTGGTCCATCTTGGTGCTTTCTTTCCTGCTCACTAATATTTTTCGCCCGGTTTATCGAATTTTTGAAAAACAAATGCCGAAAACCGGAGCATCCATTCTCACCTGCCTGCTCATAACAGTCATTGTTTTTATCCCACTACTCTTTTTTGTAGGAGCACTTTCGAGTGAGGCATTGGATGTTTATCAATGGGGGCGTAGTACTCAGATAGGGATGAAACTCCAAATTTTCATGCAGGACAGCCCGCTAATCCTGCAGTTCCAGACATATCTGGAGGGGTTTGGTTTTAACTTTGAGCCTGCCCAAATTACAGCCATGTTTTCCTACCTTGCCAAGATGGCAGGGCTTTTCATATACAATCAAGCGAGTGGCTGGGCTGCAAACATCTTACAGTTTATCTTCTTGTTTTTTATGATGATTTTAATCGTCTTCTTCCTGCTGATTGATCTGGATAAATTAATCAATTTTCTCGTCGCAGTCTCGCCACTGCCAGATGACGAAGACCGATTACTTGTTGAAAAGTTTGAAGAGATTGCCAATGCCATCCTTAAAGGAAATGGCATTTGCGGTCTTATCCAGGGAATCCTCGGTGGTGCTGTTTTTTCCATCTTGGGATTAAGTTCCCCCCTTCTCTGGGGTGGAATCATGGCAATTTTGGCTTTCCTGCCCATCTTCGGCATTGGCCTTGTAATGATCCCCAGCGCTCTTATTCTGATACTGAACGGCAGTGTTAGCCAGGGTGTATTTCTATTCTTTTTCTATCTCACCCTTTCCTTCTCCATCGAATACCTGGTAAAACCCAAAATGGTTGGAAATGAAGTACAGATGCACACCCTGCTGGTATTTCTTTCAATCCTCGGCGGACTCAGCGTTTACGGGGTTCTGGGCATTATATACGGCCCACTGATAGTCACCGGTTTTCTGACACTAACGGAAATCTACTTTGCCAAATATGATCGCTATATTCAACGGGTGTAAATCGAAAATGAAACAGATAGACCTTATAGTAAGCCACGAATCACTCCCCAGATTCACCACCTTGCTTCAGAGTGGGATATACCTGGAAGTGGCTCAGGGAACGAGCATTGCTAATCTCCTCTTTAATCTCCCTGGTTTCTCTGCCGAATATGTAAAGGCTAGCGTTCAGACAATTTTCCTCAACGGACTGCCTGCAGACAACCTTGAGCAACAACTCTTTGGAGAGCAGATTGTTTTAGCCATTTCCGCTGCCATGCCAGGTCTTGCCGGGGCAATATTCCGTAAGGATGGAGCACACGCATCCCTTCGAACCGAAACTGCCGCTGAACTTTTAAGAACAGAAAACGATAAGCAACCTGCACAAGTTCGCCTAAAATTATTCAACATAATTGCAATTGAGCGAGGCGCCGAGCTCCTCGGAAACGGCTGTACGATTCCGGCTTCATCCTTTTGCCAATTTCTTGCTTATCGCCCCCCACTCTTTGCAAACATTTCAAGCGTCACACTCGATAATGCAGTAGTTGATCCCGCCACACTCACCAGTCATCTTCAAAATGAAAAAATGATCAAACTTACAATCAGGAGTAGCCATGGCAGCTGACGGACTTAAAGATATGCTGGGGCGTGTAAGCCTCACTCCCGTTAAAAAAGCACAAACTATCCTCCTTGATGCGCTCGCCAAGAGTTCTCTTGAGACGGAACAATGCTCATTGCCCGATGCACTTGATCGTATTGTCAGTACAGACCTCCTCTCCCCCGAAGATCTCCCAAGCCATCCGCGCTCCACCATGGATGGTTTTGCGGTACGGGCTGCGGATACCTTTGGTGCAAGCAGCTCAATGCCCGGCTATCTGGAAATCGATGGAGATGTTGCCATGGGCCAAATGCCAACGGGTGAAGTGCTTCAGGGGAAGTGCTTTCGTATTGCAACCGGCGGTCTGCTTCCTAGTGGCAGTGATGCAGTTGTGATGTTTGAGCACACTATTCCGGTTGACGGAAAGATGATAGAGGTCGTAAAAAGTGTAGGCGTAGGTATCAACCTGATTAATCGTGGGGAAGATATCAAAAAAGGGCAACCGGCGCTGCCAAAGGGCCATTTGCTCCGCCCTCAGGATCTTGGCTTACTTGCAGGACTCGGGTTTGCTGAAGTTGAAGTGTACAAACGCCCCAAGGTCGGCATTCTCTCCACTGGAGATGAAATTGTCCACTGGTCGGAATCACCACCTCCAGGAAAAATCAGAGACATTAACGGGATAACCCTTGCTGCATCGTGCAGACGCCTGGGAGCCGAGGTCACCGATTACGGCATAGTCTCCGACAGTGAAGAGATATTTTTTGCAACGCTTAAGCGTGCCACGGCAGAAAACAACGTGGTACTCTTTTCCGGCGGCAGTTCCGTGGGTATGCGGGATCTTGGAGAACGGGTCATTGAAAAACTTGGCAACCCCGGCATCCTAGTTCACGGCGTGGCGTTAAAGCCTGGGAAACCAGTTATTATCGGCATAAGCAATGAAACGGCAATCTTCGGCCTTCCCGGACATCCCGTCTCTGCCATGGTCTGTTTTGATCTCTTTGTCACTCTTGCCCTGCAGCTCTTTGCTGGCATTGCAGCCCCCGACAAAGGGCCAAGCCCAACTATCAGCGCAACAATCGACAGAAATATCAACTCGGCTGCAGGCAGGCTTGATTTTGTTCGCGTCCAACTCCTGGAACAAGAGGATACGCTTCCTCTTGCCATTCCAGTACTTGGCAAATCAGGATCCATTTCCACTCTCTCCAGGGCCCATGGCTATCTTCTTATTGACGAACCATCCCAGGGCCTTAACAAAGGAACTCAAGTAGAGGTACACCTTTTATCATGACACAAAAAGATATCTATGTAAAAAATATGCCCCTTCAGGAAGCAAAAGAGAAATGGCAGAATGCTCTGCACGCGATCAATTTCTCTTGTGGCGCCAAGATACAAGAGATTGAAGTGGAACATGCTCTAGGTCAGATCACCGGAGCTCCGATTTTCGCCACACACTCCTCTCCTGCTTATAACGCCGCTGCCATGGATGGCATTGCCGTTCATTTTGCTGATCTTGCCTCGGCAAGTGATGCCACTCCAATTCGTCTTGGAGACTCACAATTTAAGGCGGTAAACACCGGTAACAATCTCCCCCAGGAGTTTGATGCCGTGGTGATGATAGAAGATGTTCATTACCTGAATGAAAATGAGGTGGAACTCGCTATTCCTGCAACTCCCTGGCAGCATGTCCGCACTATTGGAGAGGACATTGTGGCAACGGAGTTGATTCTGCCGGAAGGTCATACAATCCGCCCCATCGACCAGGGAGCCATGCTGGCCACCGGGGTTACCAAAGTAGCTGTTAAGATTCCTCCCAAGGTACTGGTGATCCCTACTGGCTCCGAGCTTATTCAACCGGGAACAGCTCCAGCACCTGGCCAGATTATTGAGTTTAACTCCCGTATTCTTACAGGTTACCTCAATGAATGGGGAGCAAATGCCACGGGTGCTCAGCCCATATCCGATGATAAGAAAAAATTGAGACAAGCCATCCGGGAGGCAGTAAAGGAAAACGATATAGTTATTATGAACGCCGGAGCATCCGCCGGAACCCGAGACTACACATCAACAGTCCTGGCAGAGCTTGGTGAAGTAATTGTCCATGGTGTCGCCACCAAACCAGGTAAACCAGTAATTCTGGCCATTGTTGACAATACCCCGGTAATAGGATTACCCGGCTACCCAGTCTCTGCCATCCTCACCATGCGCCTCTTTGTCCATGAGATGATTTACAGCTTTATGGATATGAAGATGCCTGCGGCCCAATGGGCAACAGCCCGGATGTCACGCCCCATGCATTCAGCCATGGGTGTGGATGAATTTGTCAGGATCACACTTGGCCAAGTTGGGGATGAACTTATGGCAACTCCTGCCGGAAAAGGGGCCGGAGCTGTTATGTCGCTGGTTCGTGCCGATGGAATTCTTACTCTTAAAGCAGGATCAGAGGGCGTGGGAGCAGGTGAAGAGGTAGAAATTGAGCTATTGCGTCCCCTCACCGATGTTCACTCAACACTGGTGGCCATCGGCTCCCATGACAACATTATCGATGTCCTTGCCAACCTGCTCCATAAAGGACAGAGTACCATCCGGGTATCATCCGCCCACGTCGGATCCATGGGAGGAATCATGGCCATTCGACGGGGTGAAGCACATCTGGCTGGTAGCCATCTGCTTGATGAAGAGACCGGAGAGTACAATATTTCCTTTATTAAACGCTTTCTGGCAGAGATACCACTGCAGTTGATCAACCTCTGTTACCGCCAGCAGGGACTCATCGTCGCCAAAGGCAATCCGCTTCAGATCAGTGGGTTTGAAGATCTGGTGAAGAACAATTATAGCTTTATTAATCGCCAGAACGGTGCTGGCACGCGCTTACTTACGGACAAAACACTAAAAGATTTGGCTATCAATCCAACCGACATTAATGGCTACGATCACGAGGAATATACCCATATGAGCGTAGCGGCATCAATTGCCAATAACAGTGTGGATTGCGGAATGGGAATTCTGGCCGCCGCAAACGCCCTCAAACTTGATTTTGTTCCGGTGGCTGAAGAACGTTACGATCTCATTATCCCGAAACAGTTTATAATGGATAAAAAGATAGAAGCTCTGCTCGATGTGATTCGTGGTAACGATGAATTTCAAAAATTAGTACTTGCACTTGGCGGCTATGATTTGCGTGATTCTGGAAATATCATGTATGAACAATAGCAATCGTCCAAAAACAATAACAAGCAGTCCATATTATTTTTAAAGGAGCCTGAGATGACTACTTTCTGGAAACTCGTAAAGAAATTTCCTTATATTGCTTTAATAATTGTAATCGGTTTCCTGACCATGACTGCCAGGGTTCAGGGTAACATCGCCACCCTGACGGAGCGAACTCTTGTTAATTTTGTTTCGGGAGTAGTTGTTGTTACCTGCATTTTATACACGTTTCTTTGGGTCACCGGTTCTTTAAATCCCGGCGACAAGCCCATTATCGACTTTAAACGACTCGGGGAACAACTGCTCAAAGGAAAATCCGGGGAACACAAACACAGCGATTCGTAAAAAAAAAGATGAATAAAAGCTTTTTCCTCCATGGCCAAGACTCTTCCGGCAAGGGCACCAAGGGACGGTGGTTTACAAAACATTTTCCTGGGATGTCTGTTCCTGATTTTGAAGGTGACTTAAATACTCGGCTTACCACTCTTATCACGCTTTGCCACGATGCTCATGATATCACGTTTGTGGGCTCAAGTTTTGGCGGCCTTATGGCCACCTGTTTTGCCATGGAATATCCTGACAAATGCAGATCTCTTATTTTGCTGGCACCGGCGCTAAACTTTCCAAAGTTCTCTCCACCAGCAAAGAAAATCCCAGTTCCGACCACCCTTATTATTGGCAGACAGGATACGGTAACGCCACCTGACATAGTACTTCCGCTTGCCAAAGAAAGCTTTTCTCAGTTAACAATATCCACTGTTGAAGATGACCATAGGCTTCATACATGTTTTGAAAAACTTGACTGGCTGGATCTGCTAAAGAGCACATTCTGATGTCTTCCATTTTTTATTACTTATAAAACATCAAATAGCACTCTCCAAACGAATTTTTCTTGCTCTTTTCCCAGAAGAATCTATATACTAATTGAATTATGATTTTCATTATCAACCCATTCTAAGGAGACACCATGGCTGACAAAATTTTCCGAGTAAATATGACCGATCTTTCCACTTCCATTGAAGATGTTCCAGCCAACTGGGCAGGACACGGAGGCCGTGGACTCACATCGAACATTGTTGCTGCCGAAGTTCCTCCCACCTGTCACCCTCTGGGACCCAACAATAAACTTGTTTTCGCCCCTGGCCTGCTTTCAGGTACAACCGCTTCCAACTC
>CAZDJE010000115.1:0-11562 GCA_964505715.1 uncultured Desulfocapsa sp.
ACCGTTATACCTTCCGCTCTGTTACTTATTCTCCTGCCCGGAGCAGTATTTTTTATAACAGGTATGCCACTTGACTGGGATATTCCTAAGCTTGCAGGGTTCAACTTTGTTGGTGGCGCAAATCTACCCCCTTCTTTTGTGACTCTCTTTGTTGCCCTGTCTATTTATCACGCCGCCCATATGGCCGAAATGGTGCGTGCAGGGATTCTTTCGATAGGAAAAGGACAATATGATGCTGCCAGGTCACTTGGTCTCAGGGAAAAAAGGGTAATGTCTCTTGTCATTATACCTCAAGCGATGCCAGCCATTGTTCCCCCGATGATCAGCAATTGGATGAGCACAGTCAAAAACTCATCGCTTGCCATCGCCATTGGATATCCTGACCTAGTCTCTCTTTTTATGCAGACATCGCTAAATCAGGCCGGTTATGCGGTTGAACTGGTCGGTATGACAATGGCTTTTTATATGTTTATTAGTCTAACTATTTCATGGCTTCTCAATATCTACAATAAACGAATTCAACTGGTGGAACGCTGAGGATGGCTATTATAAAAACAGAAGAAAATCCTTCTCCAGTATCGCCACCTTTATCTGAAACATCGATTTTGGGCTGGATAAAAAAGCATCTGTTCAGCTCTGTGTTTAACAGTTTGCTCACCATTGTTACTCTCTACATTATCTATATAACGGTAAAGGGAGTATGGACATGGGGGATTGTCGATGCCGTATGGGTCGCGGAAAATCGGCGTGAATGTTTCAATATCAGTGCGGATGGTGCCTGCTGGGCAGGTGTCATCTCGTGGTTGGACAGTATCTTCTATGGCCGCTATCCGAGAGAAGAATTGTGGCGGATTAACCTTGGCTTATTTTTCCTTTTCGTCTGGATGGCACCGCTTTGGTTACCAAGGGTCAGAGCAAAAATAACGATTGGTCTGACCACGGTATTCCTCTATCCTTTCCTTGCAGGATACCTTTTTTCAGGTGGCGATAAAGGCATTTTTATGCAGGTCATGTTCACTGCAGCAATCGTTTGCCTGGTTGCCAATACCATACATGCAATTGTTGGTTTATTTACCGGTGGTAGTCTCCCCGAATTTCTACCCCGTTTGTTTGGCAAAAAAGATGCTCAGGAAAAAAGTCGACGTACTATATTTCTTGCGACTCTCACGCTCTGCTTTGTCTTGGTTTTTGCCTGGCAAATGAATTGGAATGTTGCAAGAGTTCCCTGGACTAAATGGGGCGGTTTGTTTCTGACCCTTGTTATAGCAGGGATTGGCATTGCGTCGGCACTACCGGGAGGAATTATTCTTGCCCTTGGTCGGCGTTCCAGGATGCCGTTAGTGCGGGTACTCAGCACCTCGTTTATCGAGTTGTTCCGTTCAGTACCTCTGATTACCGTATTGTTTATGGCTACGACGATGTTTCCACTGTTCATGCCCGAAGGTTTTGTCCTCAACAAACTGGTTCAGGTGATAATAGCTGTTTGTCTATTCAATGCCTGTTATATAGCTGAGATCGTTCGCGGGGGCTTGCAGACCATCCCTAAGGGCCAGTTTGAAGGGGCTCACACCATCGGTCTGGGCTATTGGGCGACCATGGGCCTGATTGTCATGCCTCAGGCTTTGAAGAATATGATTCCTAATATTGTTGGTAACTTTATCGGGCTACTGAAGGATACTACATTGGTGTCCATTATCGGACTATTCGACGTTCTTGGTATGTTACGCTCGGTCGGCAAAGATCTGCCCTGGCTTGGACTCCACAAAGAGCCGTTGGTGTTTGGTGCGATTCTGTTTTTTCTGATCTGCTTTGCTATGTCAAAATACAGTCGCCATCTGGAAGTAAAGCTATCAACTAATCATAATAACTGATCTTTGAAAAAAACAGGGTAGAAGACATGATAGACACAACAACGCAGAAAACAGATCAGACCAGGGAACAACTTGCATCTGCTGCTTCCACCGAAGTTATCATTGAGTTTAACAAAGTCAATAAATGGTATGACGATTTTCACGTGTTAAAGGATATCAATCTTTCCATTCATAAAGGGGAACGGATCGTGGTCTGCGGCCCTTCAGGATCTGGAAAATCAACACTTATCCGCTGTATAAACAATCTTGAGGAACATCAAAGCGGCAGTATCGTTGTTGATAATATAACCCTAAACAAAAACCTTAAAAATATTGACCATATTCGCACTGAAGTAGGCATGGTATTTCAAAGCTTCAATCTATTCCCTCATCTGACTATTCTAGAAAATCTCACCCTGGGTCCAAAATGGGTTCGGAAAATACCTGAAATCGATGCTCAGGCTACTGCCATGAAGTATCTTGAACGGGTTAATATCCCCGAACAGGCCGATAAATTCCCCGGCCAGCTTTCAGGCGGACAGCAGCAGCGCGTAGCTATTGCTCGCTCTTTGTGTATGAACCCCAAAATAATGTTATTTGACGAACCGACTTCAGCGCTCGATCCTGAGATGATTAAGGAGGTTCTCGATGTGATGATTGAATTGGCCGACACAGGAATGACTATGATTGTGGTGACCCACGAGATGGCCTTTGCTCAGACGGTCGCCGACCGTGTAGTTTTTATGGATCAAGGGGTTATCGTTGAAGAAAATGAACCTAATAATTTTTTCAACAATCCTCAGCATGAGCGGACTCGATTATTTCTCAGCCAGATACTCTGATCCAAATCTGGGTCAGTAGCGTGCGAACTCCACTTATCTCTCCAGGGGAATCTCGTGAAAAAAAACGTCCCCAATCATCCAAGATATATGTATACTTTTGTAGGCGCCATTGATCTGATCAAATATGATAACCACCGAATAGAGGGAAATTAAAGTGAATATTTTACAGATATCGGATTTACATTTTGGGACACGACATTGGGAAGGCAATGACGACAAATTGCTTAACAAAATCAACTCCTATCCGGCAGATCTGGTTATTAATACGGGTGATAGTACCACTGATGGGCTGGAATGTGAATTTCAGGAAGCAGGTCGGTTTTTAAAGGGTATTACCTGTGAACACGTTATCTCTGCTGTCGGTAATCATGATAAAAGAAATATGCGGTCGCATGAATATTACAGGAAATATATCGATCTTGATGAGGTTATTTCACCATCAAGACCAGAGCTGACGATCAAGAAAGACATTTATTTACAGCGAAATATTAGCAAAACAAAAAATTATTTCACTGATCTTAATTATTTGAAACTGTTGAACATTGATGGCGTTAATGTACTGATTATCTGCATAGATTCTACTATTCTTTACGAAGACGAAGGTTTTGTTGAAGAGGAGATTTTAAGGAGTATCTCCAGAAAGATCGAAGGGCTGAAGTATGATAAGTCCATGATGTTGATTCACCATCCTATTCTTACCATGGATACCGAGCCGCTTCGGAATTCCTTCCATGTGACTGATTTTATAAGTAAACATAAAATAGAAGATGTTTTCTGCGGGCACACCCACCGACTGGATTTGAGAAAAAGCACCGATCTTCGGCTTAATAGTTCTTTTACCCAATATATGGTCGGTTCATTATCCTCAAGCAACCTTATGGGGAATGACAATCAGCTTTTATATTATGAAAATTGGGGAACCTCCGAGATGCGAATGTATTTAACAAGAATTCTTCGTGACGATGATGGTTTGAGTTTTATTGAAGAATTACTGTAATTATTTAACGAGGGCAACTAATTGCCCTCAACTCTGAACTGTAACTGTTTAGCAGGTAAGCGTAGACTCCGTACTTTGAATTCGTTTGGTTTGGGCTCCGAAGCATATACTACTATTTTTTTACCTTCTGCCTTCGGGCTATCCTCCCTCAACCTGATATATTAGCAACTTACTTAATAGCCTGATTTTCCGGAGTAACTCAAGGCCTGACACTTTCTTGTAAAATTTTATAGGATGTTTGAGTTGGCGATAGTAACATTTAGTTAAGGGACGGGGGCACCCGGAAGCTGTCTTAAAATTTTAGCTTTTTGATGAATTGATGCAAGTCCTTGTTCAGTTGGTCGGCAAGACAGACGTGAAGACAGTGCCCCCCATTTTGGTACAATAGATATTCTGAATGAGGAACAATTTTGTATATGTTTTTGGAATAGTGGTGCGGGCAAATAAGATCGTCAGACGTCGAGACAACAAGAAGTGGCAAGGTGACCTCTTTGAGACGTGCTGATATATCAAATTGCAAGCACGCCTCCAACTGAGCATCATATCCACGCATACATTTACTTTTTCTTCCCAGGATCATTTGCTGACGAATCATTTCAAGTTGATTCTTTTGGATATAAAACGTCTCGGGGTAAATCCATTGCATCTGTTCTTCTACCTGTATCTCAAGTGGCACTCCCTGCTTTTCAAGTTTTTGCCACAATTGTAGTAGTGCACGGCTTTTCGCTGGAATAAATGCAGCTGAATTACAAATAGTCACAGAAATGACTCTCTCTGAATGATGCAACGCAAGTTGTAAACAGATAAACCCTCCCATGGAAGCGCCTACGAGGTGCACTTCAGTCAGACCAAGATGATCTAGTAAACGGAGTACGTCTTTGCCCATTTGCTCGATAGAATAGGGGCCGTTGGGCGAGTCTGACTCACCTGTACCCCGATTATCAAAAACCACAGTTTTGAAGTGGTTTTTGAAATATTGCACTTGGAAATACCATCCTTCCTTCGGCATACCAAGCCCCCCAACAAATACAATTGGTATGCCTTCTCCGGCCACGTTGTATGCAATTGAACAACCATTAATTTGAACCTGTTCCATGTTACTCCCCGACTCCCATACAAAAAGGACATCCCTGGCGAGGGGCGAAGCTCTCTTCTGTTTTTTCATAGTTGAAGAGGTTTAAGAAAATGCGCCTATTATAAAGCATACACGGTGCAAAGTCAGTTACATGCTTGAGAGTTTCGTTGATCATCAGTCCGGTAGCCATCATGATGTAAGGAACAATGATGCCATGCTGGTGCTGCTTGTTAATCTTTTCGACCAATGGGTCGTCAAAACTAATAGTGCCCTCTGGAGGCATGCTGCACTCAAAACATATTGTGGAACCGGGCACCACCAAAGGGCCAATTGTGATGCCGTTTTTCTGAGCCCCAAGTCCAAACAGAACCGGTACTGAAGTTTTGTAACTTGCCTTATTGATCCATGAAAATATTTTCTCCCTTGGCGTATCAGCGCAGTTAATAACAAAATTACAACCTTCCATGATTTCAATACAATCACTAACACCGTTGATTTTTTGGTTAATAAATCGATATTCAATAGTAGGGTTTTGCCTTAAGGCCTGCTCCTGCAGGACCTCCAGTTTAGGCCGACCTATATCATTATGCCCATACATCGACTGTCTATTTAAGTTGCTCAGCTCCACAGTGTCAAAATCAACCACCGTGATCTTTCCAAATCCACATGATATTAATTGATCAAATATATGGCAGCCAAAGCCACCGGCTCCCAAAAGGAGTACATGGCAATTTTTTATTTTATCTTGCTGCAAAAGACTATATTCCATCCCATTTTGCTGCAAACCACCAAAATAAAGCAGTTGCCTCGAGTAACGTTTTCTATCATATTCAGGGAGGTCTGATAAAGAAGTCAGAGAAGTATTTTCCAACAGCAGTTTTCTATCAAACTGGTTAACCATATCAAGAACGGTTTCTACATCAATTTCATTATTATCTTCCTGCAATTGAAAGGCTATTTCTTCTACTGTTAATTTACCATCTAGCTCCATCAGTAGCTGCCTTGCAAAACTTTTCAAGGGTGGGAGTATAATTTTATCATTTCCGACAAACATCATCACAACTGATTTATTTTTAAGAATAAATGAGAAAACAGTAGTCTTGATTTTTGGACGGCATCTTTGAGTGAAGCGCACGTGTTGCCTCATTGGTTCAATTTTAGTGAACATTTAATGAATTTATTAAATAAATATTGACTACCAAGAGGAATCGTTAGATAGTTCATAGTAGGGTTAGTTGACTCTTGGTATTTATACTTTAGTAGGATAATTTTTTTAAGGAGAAAGCAAAATGTCTATTGAAAGTGCTAAAGATTTTTGTGACAAAATTGAGAAGGACGATGCGTTGCGTGCCAAACTCGAGGCAGCAACAAAAGAGGACCGTCCGCAAATCATTAAAGACGCTGGTTTTGATTTCACCAAAGAAGAAGTGAAACAAGTTGTTACAAGCAGTACAGAGCTGAGCGCCGATGATCTCGCAAATGTAACTGGTGGTACCTTGGTTCAATGGGCAGGGGTGGGAGTAACAGCAGCCGCATCTGCCTTCTAAATTAATTTCACACGATACTTACCTCTACTCACATCGTTCCCTCAGATCTTCTGTAGGAACGGTGTTCTATTAGTAAACATCCACCCAAAGACCACTAATGCCAGAGCCTATTTTATTTTACTCAGAAACCCACAACTGTAACAAGGGTAATGGAAAAGATCCGTACATTCACACTGCTATTGATCTGATCGACAGATTGCGGCCAGTGACAGACTTTATTGGACTAAAACGGCTTGCTGATATCAGCACAATTGATCGACTTGGTTTTCCAGTTGCTAATGCAGTACGTCCTTTTCCCAACGGGTATTCGGTCTCTCACGGCAAAGGGAATTCTGTCGGGGCAGCCAAGGCATCTGCCGTTATGGAATCAATTGAACGTTTTCATATCGCACCACAATCAGTTGGATATTATCGAGCAAGCTATAATGAGCTTGTTGATCGGGGAAACACGGTAATCCCAAGTGCCAATCTTCCGCTTAGCAAACAAAGTTACTGGAACCAGAATACAGTAGAGCTATGGCATGATTGTTTTGACATCATCAGCCATCAGGAAGTTCCAGTTCCCTGGGAACTGGTGGTTATGCCAAAAAACCGAGAGCATAACTCAAATTTCTGTACATCCTCTAATGGTATGAGTTGTGGAACTACTTTCCTGGAAGCTCTTTCCCAGGCATTGCTAGAAGTAATAGAACGAGACGCTGTGTCCTGTCACCACTTGGCAAAAAAGATAAGTCGAGCGCCAGCCCTTGTTCGACCTCTTGACTATGATTCAATTCCATACGAGGATGTGAAAGAAAAAATTAAGATGTGCCGGGAGGCTAAGGTCGAACCATTGATATTTGAATGCAGTACCGAGTTTGGCATTCCGGTCTATGAGTGTGGACTAGTGGATCTCGTGGAGAAAGATATGCCGTTTACTACAGGCTGGGGTGCAGGACTTGTCGATGAAAATGCTCTTAGTCGTGCAATTAACGAAGCGGCACAGGCTCGTGCTATTTTTCTCTCTGGTGTAAGAGAAACCTTCCTCGAACCGCAAATGTACAACAATCAACACAGTGATACCTTAGAGAATATACGAGCTTTTCATGCCCAGGGAAAAGCTGGTGGATACTACCCGGTTAAGGGGCAACAAAGAGAGATACCCCCCAGTTTTGAAGGTGACGTTGAAGAGATAATCTTGCAACTCAGAGAGCATGGCATTCACCAGGTACTTGTAAAAGACCTTACCTGCCCTGAGATAAAAGATCATGTCAGAGTGTTACGGGTTATTGTGCCAGGTCTTGAAGGCCCTTCAGACCTGCCAATTTATGCACCGGGTAACCGCGCCACTCAATCAGCAGAAGTAATTTTAGAAATTCAAGGGGGCGTGAACTGATGACTATTCTCATTTTTTGTGGCCCAACCATTAGTCCACAGGAAGTTTCAGATAAACTTAAAAATGCTGTTGTCCTGCCGCCTCCGGTTCAGGGTGATGTGCTGGCCGCACTGGGGAAATATCGTCCCCAGGCTATTGGCCTTATTGATGCAGGATTTCCACGTTCGGCCTGGGTGAGTGAACTGCACTATGCCCTACGCTCGGGGGTGAGTGTCTATGGTGCAGGGGTTCAGGGAGCCTTACGAGCTGCTGAGCTCTGTGACTATGGAATGAAAGGTTATGGTCAGGCGTTTCTTCAAATTCAAGAGGGAAGCATTGCGGATGACGCTCTTCTCTCGCACTATACCCAAAACGGCTCTATATATACTAAACACGCTGAATCATTCCTTACGATCAAGGCAACGCTCAAGGCAGCTCACAAACAGGAAATTATTTCAACAACAATATTGCAAGGTCTATCTGAGCTGGCTCTGCGCCTTCACTGGAAAGAAAGAAGCTGGAAAAACATTCTGTTGCCTGATCTTTTTAACGACAGCACCGAATGGAAGATAGTCGCAGCCTGGATAAATAAAAATACTATTGATGTAGCAAAAAGCGATGCACTTGAGATGCTGTCTACGCTAGCCCGGGATCAGTCAGAGTTTGCAGATAACATTTATGTTCCCGTAGAACTTTCCGGAACGCTTGCCCACGTAAACATCCGGGAACGAAAGGTTGAAAGGAAAAAGGGTGAGGTTCCGCCTTTTTCCATTGCGCATCACACGGCTGTTACCCATGAAAAACCGTTGCAGAGAACTTTTGATGCAATGAACAGAGATCTTGTGATCTTTTTTGCTGAGCAGATGGAACTTCAGGTGAAAGAGGAGGAACTTGAATTTGAGCGAAAGGTCATTATTCAAGAGCACTCTCTTCATGAGGACGGCCTGAAAGCATGGCGGCAGGACAACGATCTGACACAGGAAGATATGGAGCAATTCCTCAAAAATAATGCTCTTTGCCGCAAGATGCAGCAGTGGATGGTAATGAAGAATGGATTTGCAAAATCCACAGGCCCATTTCTGGACCAACTGAGGATTTGTGGAGAGTACCCAAAGTATGCAGAATCTGCTGCTGCCATTGAAACCTCAAAAAGAAAGAGTAACCAGGAATTTGAAGAGGGCTTTAACCAGTATAGCCTTGAACAACTGCTTGCATTACGAAAAAAAAGGTTGGAAGTTGACGAAATTCTGCCCTGGGTTTTACCATATAACCAGTCTGCAAGAGCACTTGGAATGAAAATGCAAGAGCTTGTTTATGAGCTCAAACGTGAAGCTTTCCACCACATGAATACTATAAAAGAAGTCTTAGATTTGCTCCCTGAGGATGAATAACTCCAGTTCACTTCATGAATAAATCATTTCCGAAATGCAAGATACTACGTTTGGTAGAAACCGACGCATTGATGAGTGCTGATGTATTCGAAGAGAATTTCAGAGACGCGTGTCAAGGGTGGACGGATTTCAGGTATGAACGACCGCAGCAGTGGATTGATAAGGTTGTATTTCAAGACAAAAAGAGATCTCAGAGTTTACGGGAGAGCCGATTACATTTTCAGCACGGAGTACAAGGGTATGATTATGTAAGTCCCGGTTATGGTGGCTTTAATTTGTTCCCCTTGCTAAATATTCTGCGAGAAAACTGTCCAGTCAATCTTCTTTTTGTTGCGCATTCTCCTGCTCAGCATGTCGTCGAAATGGCCTTGGTTAATGGCAGATTGAGACCAGGGGATGTTATTATCTGTCCCAGTAACAATGCTCGGCAGATTATTGTTACTTTGTTTCCCCTACTGGATCCATTCTGTGTTGTCATCCCTCATCCAATCCCAGCACTCTCACCATCTCAGAACGCCAAACAGTGTGAAAAAGAAAACCGTGGGAATTTGAAAATGCTGGTAAGCCTCAGCAGGATTGGAGAAGACAAGCTCATCCACAGACAACTTGATGCCCTGGCAATACTCCACAAGCGTGGCCACACACACATCAGAATGGAAATAGCAGGAGCCTGTCATGATCAAAGAGGCGAGCCGTTTTCGTATGTGAACGAGTTAAAAGCAAGAGTTAAGCGACTTGGGCTTGAAGAATATGTTGTATTTAAAGGGGCTATAACTTGCAAAAATGAAAAAGTTCGTTTTTTGCAAGAGGCAGACGTATTAATCAATCTATCCCGTACGGAAGAAGAGTCATTTGGTAAAAGCTGTGCCGAGGCAATTACGCTTGGTGTGCCGGTAATTGCCACTCACTGGAACGGGTTACCTGAAACAGTAGGGGAGTGCGGAACTTGTGTGCCTCTTTTTCAACGAACAGAGCAGCTTCATTTTGATGTCGATTCCAGAGTGTGTGCGGAGGCCATACATAAAATTCTGCTTGCACCGCCAGTCGATGAACTGTTTCAAAACCAGAGCAGAAAATTTTCTTTTCATAAGGCAGGAAAAAAGTACAAAACCGCTCTTTTAGGTTCGAAAAAATCATGTTGTAACCAAAATACACAAAAGAATTTCCCGAATGTTGCAATTCCAGCTTTACAGGCTTTCTCTCAAAAAGAGCTTGATACCATGTATCTGGCAAAGTTGAGTATACGCAATCATACTGTAAACGATGAACAAGAGTGTGAGCAGTTGGCTGCCAGGTGGGACATAGTCTCCAACATAATTTTTCATACTACCAGGGGACGCAGCAAACTGTTGCTTGCCCACCTTGCTGGAGACCAAATTGAGCCTAAGGAATCAGGGAAAAAAAATAATATTCCTCCTTTTTTTCCGCTGCAAAATAGCAAAAAATGGGTAAACAAGGTCCTCTCTTTATGCCTGGATAAAGGCGATAAATGGACAAGAGGAGTTGTACTTTCTCAGTTGGCTGTTGAGATCCCATCTCTATTACCATGGGCTAACACAGTTTTGGACGTGAATGAGGGCGATAACTTTCAGTTAATCGTCGCTGTAAACTGTTTAACCTTTTCTGAAAATATAGACGGCTTTCGAAGTAGCTTTCTTTCTCTTATCAATAAAAGAGCCTTTAGTGAAGATGACGCCCCCATTTTACTCTATCTCTATAAACAGGTTCGTGGCAAAGAAGCGGTAGATGTAGTCCATAGAACAACTGGGGAATGGTTGGGAAAATATCCTGATGCGCCAGGAAGTTGCAGTTTATGGGGCCTTGCAGGCCCTCGCCTACTTATTGAAGAAGAGGATATACAGCAGCGTAAAAGTCTCATTTGTCAGCTAAAAGCAGTTATACCAAAACTGGACATATCCCGTATTGACCTTGCACATACTGCGATAGATCTCCTATGACTCCAAAAATATCACCGAGAATCCAGGGTACTCTGAAGTGATCTCTGGAGACGTATGTGTCGCACATGAAAAACTAAAAATTATTAAGAATACCTCAGTCGGAAAATATATGAAAGACGTTCGAGATCAGATAGTCTTTATTGCTCCTCCTTTGGCGATTAGCAACAGTCCATATATCAGCATACCTGTCTTGATGGGATGGCTCGCACAAAATAAGATTCCCTGCTCATTTATAGATCTGAACCGCCAGCTCGTTTCTCATTTACTTTCTGATACAAAACGTATCAGAAATGCTTACAAATACATTTGTGAGGTTTTTGTCGAGCTTAACGGAAAAACAGCCCTGAATCCAGCACAGGCAAATCAGATTGGCCAATTGCAAATGTTGCTTCGCAGACTTTCACCAATTATTGACTTCTTGGAGGATTCAACAGAAATCCTCAACCTTAATACAGCGGAGAGTGAAGTTCTCCTGGAGCTCATCTCGGCTCCGTTTTGGCCAAATAGCCTGCTTAAAGTGGGGGAATTGCAATTTCGGTCAAAATACA
>CAZDJE010000116.1:0-11456 GCA_964505715.1 uncultured Desulfocapsa sp.
ATTTCCAAGTCGTTAATTGTAATTGCAGACATGATGTTCTCCAGTGATAAATTGTATAGTTGACGCGACGCTATGTTCTTTTCTTTTCGGATTACTTCTTACCAGCGACTGCTGTTAACCCAAACTCGGCGGTAATAGGTGCGACGATAAACGCGACGGTAACGAATGACTCTGCGGTAATATCGAACATAGGTTCTTGTGTAACGTCTGGTTACCCAGTATCCACCAAAAATGTTTTCGAGGGCTTTGTGATCGAGGATCTGATTTTTTTTCAAGTCGTTGATTATGATAGCAGCCATGATAATCTCCTGTGGTGGATGGTTGGTTGTGAACTCTTTTGTTCGTTTAGTTGTTTTACATGTTGCACAGGGCGTGCCAGAAAAAATACCAGCCCACACAAAACACGCCACCACACTGATTTCACGTCACATTTAACGAACAGACAATTTCTACTGATAATGAAAGGTGGCCCTAGAAACAAATATGTTTCCGTAAAACGAACACCAACCATCCACCAAGGGGGACAAATAGAAACACTCAAACAAATCCCCCTGTTTAACAACACAATGTGTATCAGAAGTAGCACCGAGAAAAAGACTGGAAACAAAAAAAAGGTACAGACCCTACCGGATCTGTACCTTTTTTAGAAAAACACACACTTACCAAATCTAAACTTCTTTAATACCTTCCAACTTCCAATCCTGAGTACCAAGTGGACGTGCCCAGCTCCACTCTTCAGCGAACTTAACAGGTTCAGTATCACTTCCTGAAAGCAGCTCACCGCTTTTATCATCCACGGTATAATCAAGAAGATTAGCTGTAAATAGTACACTTACAAAATCTTCTCCATTTTCAGATCCAGCCGTTACTATTTCAACATTACGGATAGAAATATTCTCCAGCTTATTCAGTTCGCCCTTAGATTCCATCTCCGCAAACTGTTCTGCGTATTCGGAGGCGAGTTGTTCACCAAGGAGATTTCTATAGGAACTGATATCACGTCGCATCCAACCCGCCTGAACTTTAAAAAACACATCCGATGCGACTTCAACAAAGTAGTCCGTATCAAACCCAGGGTCACCAATACGAATAATATCAATTCCTTCTTCAAGGCTTGATCTCTCAGGTACTTCAGGAGGGGGAGTAAAGCCCCCCTGAGCGCCACTGTCATTACCACCAAAATTACCCTTGAAGACATTATTATTTTGAGGAGGTGGTTGATAGCCAGGAGGCGTTCCACTAGGAGGACGAGCACTGAATCGCTTATAGAGAAAATACCCAACTCCCCCGAGCAGAAGCATAGGAAGAATGCCCATACCAGAACCACCCATTCCAAACATACTGCCAAGCAGCATCCCACCAAGGGCTCCACCGAGCAGACCGCCCAGCAGGCCACGACTCATACCGGATTTTTGCTGTCCTGCCGGCTGCTGTTTTTTGGTCGCCGGCGCCTTCTGCCGCGGTGTGGAACGAAAAGACCTGCCGCCGCCACGAGACCGGGCATCGGAATAGTCTGCCATAATGCCAGCTTCAACAAAACAAAGGGTAAAAAAAACGAGAAAAAAAGGTGTTAATTTCCTCATACAAGTAAGCATGACGTGCCTCCAAAAGAATTGACTCTTTTATTTAATTAATATCTTATTGAGCCTACCAGCCCACCACTCTTTTGTCATCTCTTTTAGCTTGCCTTTACTCTGTGATTGCTTACCAAAGTATGCTACCGTGGAAAATCAGCGCACCATCATTATATATCTTACCAGGAATGCGATGCTCCTAATATTTCCACCACTTGCCAAGGCCTGTGAGCCACCTGCCGGCATCACCCGTCTTGCCGGATTTCTGCGTGGCAACGATCAGGCCTGCACACTCTGGGATGCCAATCTCGAGGGACAACTCTACCTGCTTGACTTAAAGCAATCCCCCAAGGACACCTGGAGCAAAAGAGCATGGAAAAACATTCAGACCAATCTTTCAGCAGTTCGTGGCCAGGACTTGTATCGCAACAACGACCGCTATCAGCGTGGTATACGTGATATAAATCGTGCCCTAAGCCAAAGTGTCCCCAAATCCGATACCACAATTACTCTTGCTGACTATCAGGATCAGAAGCTCTCACCACACCAAAGTGAAGACCTGCTTTTTGCAGCAGAAAACTATACAGAAAACATCTTCTTTCCTTTTTACAAAAACCGTCTTCCAGCTTTGCTTACCGAGCTGGAAGAAAATAATAACTGGATTGGAATTTCACTTAATTATCTTAGCCAGGCACTTCCCACTTTTGCACTCTGCGGCTATCTAAAAAAGGAATACCCAAGACTGAAGATTGTTGTCGGCGGCGGCCTGATCACTTCCTGGATACGTAGTCCTGGTTGGATCAATCCTTTTGCTGAGCTCTTTGACCATATGATCGCTGGTGCAGGTGAAACCGCATTACTAAAACTCCTTGGTACCAAATCACCCTACGGCCACTCCCCTCCTGACTACACTGGCCTCCCCCTGAACGATTACTTGTCTCCCGGATTCATCCTGCCCTACAGCGCATCGACTGGCTGTTACTGGAATCGCTGTTCGTTTTGTCCTGAAAAAGCAGAAGGAAGCCCATACGCAAAATTGACATCAGACCAAGTCACGGAAGACCTTACTCATCTGGTGAGCACATTCAAACCAAAGCTTATCCATCTGCTGGACAATGCAATAGCCCCATCACTGATGAAACGCATGATCAAGAATCCACCCGGTGCCGACTGGTACAGTTTTGCCCGAGTAAGCCCAGAACTCTGTGACCCTGCGTTTTGCAATGACCTTCGCAGATCCGGTTGCGTTCTGTTAAAACTCGGTATCGAATCCGGTTCCCAGGAAGTGCTCGATGCGATGGAGAAAGGAATCAACCTGGAAATGGTCAAAAAATCGCTACACTCCCTTCGTCAAGCCGGGATAGCAACGTATGTGTACCTACTCTTTGGGACACCTACGGAGTCGCTGACAGAGGCCAGGCAGACTCTGGATTTCACAATACGAAACAGTGACGCCATCACGTTTCTGAACCTTGCAGTCTTCAATCTACCTCGGAACAGTGCCGAGACCGACACACTGACACTTCGGGATTTCTCCAGTGGAGACCTGGGGCTCTATTCTGACTTTTATCATCCTAGAGGATGGGATAGAAAGGCAGTACGGACATTTTTATCCACAACGTTTAAGGAAGAGCCTGTAATTCGCAAAATATTGCAACGGGACCCGCCTTTTTTTACATCAAACCACGCGCCACTCATCCTACGGAGTGATTCGCGCTACGGGAATGCTACAAATGAATAAACCTACAGTAATAGTTATTGGCGGAGGCGCAGCGGGACTTATGGCGGCCGGAGAGGCTGCCATAAGTGGCGCACGGGTAATTCTGCTTGAAAAAATGAAACAGCCAGGACGCAAAATATGCATCACCGGAAAAGGACGCTGTAACATCACAAACAGCGCTTCCGTCCCAGACTTCATATCTCATTTTGGGAAAAACGGTCGTTTTCTACGCCAATCATTTTCCCGTTTTTTTTCCAACGAACTTGTACGTTTTTTTGAAGACAACGGACTTCGGGTAACTCTTGAACGTGGCGGCAGATACTTCCCGACAAGTGGCAAGGCACCAGATATCCTAAACGTGTTTCTGCGCTGGCTGGAAAAATTAAAGGTTGAAATCCGTAACAATTGCCAGGTCAAAGATGTTGTCACCAAAGACAATGTAATCACAGCCGTAACCACAAAACAGGGCGTTATCAAATGTGACCGGGTTATTATTGCCACGGGCGGTGCATCCTACCCCGCCACCGGTTCTACGGGCGACGGATATCGGTTGGCCGAAAAATGCGGTCACACAACAATCCCCATCCGCCCGGCTCTGGTCCCTCTTGAAATACACAACGGCATTGCCACCACCCTGATTGGGCTTGAACTGCGCAATATCGGGGTTCAACTCTTTATCAATGGAAAGAAAAAGCGTGATCTTTTTGGAGAATTACACTTTTTAAAAACAGGAGTCAGTGGCCCTACCATCCTAACACTCAGCGGTGATGCTGTTGATGCACTGAGAAAAGGGGAAGAGGTTATTTTAGTAGTGGATTTAAAAGCAGCTCTCAGCATGCAAAAACTCGACGCCAGATTAATTCGGGATTTTGAAAAACGGAACAAGGAAGATTTCGCATCTGTCTTACGTGGCCTGCTTCCCGCAAAACTAGTCCCGTTTTGCCTGGAACAGACCGAAATACCAGCCAATCGGCTAGCTGGAGAAATATCAAAAAAAGAACGTAAAAAATTGCTAAACTGGCTCAAAGAGTTGCGCCTGGAGGTGAGTGGTCACCGTCCTTTTAAGGAAGCCATTGTTACTGCAGGGGGAATAAACCTTAAAGAAGTGGATCCTAGAACCATGGAATCAAAAATTGTTTCAGGCTTGTATCTGGCGGGAGAAGTTCTGGATTTGAATGGGAATACCGGTGGGTATAATCTTCAGGCGGCCTTCTCCACCGGCTGGCTGGCCGGGCATTCTGCGGGAAAGTAGCAAAGCACAAAAGCAGACTCAGAGACGCCCCTCTAAGTCTGCCGTGGAAAGCTATACCGTAACCTAAGCGATTTCAACAAGCTCCAGGTCAAAGATCAGGTCTTTTCCTGCAAGAGGTGGATTGGCATCGAGCACGATAAATTCCTCGGTCAAGTCCAACACCTCAACCGTCATCATTTCGCCATTGGCCCCACCGATCTGGAGTTTCTGTCCTATCTCAGGTTTCAGGTCTGCTGGAATCTGATCTACAGGCACCTGCATAACCATCTCAGCATTATGATTACCATATGCCAGAGCCAGAGGAATTTTGACGGTCTTTTTCTCACCAGCTTTCATGCCTACAAGAGCCATATCGAAACCTTGAATCACGGAACCGGAACCAAGAACGACATCGAGTGGTTCATTGCCCTTGGATGAATCGAATATGGTCCCGTCTTCAAGATATCCCTTGTAATTAACCTTTACTTTGTCACCTTTTTTTGCCTGTGTCATATAAATCCTCTATTAGCTATAAGTTATTCTCTATGTGATGAATTTGCAGAATTAAAAAGATAAGCACCCTAGCATATCTTACTCAGAAATGATAGGAGCTATCTTGTTGCAATCAAGTTGCATATCTCAGCAATGGTGCGATCATTACAGCGAATAATACGATCCGCATTTTCGATATAAAGAGGCTGACGTTCTGCAAAAACTGCATCAAAACTTTGGCCCTCTGTTTTCACCAGTCCCCGACTGCTGAAATCGCCAACCCGCTGTTTCAATATGGCCAACTCTACATCAAGTAACATCACAACACTGCTCTTTCTTAAATGATCGATCCCAGCCTGACTATAGATAGCACTGCCACCCGTTGCGATAACATGATGCGTGCGATTTATCGAAAGAAGAACCTTTTCCTCCACTTCGCGAAATTTTTGCACACCGATTTCTTCCAATAATTCCTGTAGAACCATCTGCTGATCTTCTTCGATCAATCGATCGACATCTACAAAATCAAGACCAAGAAGAGGAGCCAGGGTTTCTCCAACGCTGCTTTTTCCGGCACCTGCCATTCCTGTCAGGACAATATTTGTTTTTAACATATCCCCCCTTTGTTTTGCTGCCATCATCGACTCGTACCTCCAATTGCAAAAAGACTATAAGACACCAGAGCAAACTATCAACTCAGCGACAGAATATGACACTGATTTTCTCCAATAATTCGTATCTTTTGCCAAAATACCCACAAAGAGTATCTCCTCACCATTCCACACGCTAAAAAGTCAACCTACCGTAAGCCACCGTATAGGTGGATCATTTCCTTGACAGTGTCTAAAAAACATGTTCCAGTAACACTTTTACAGAAATAGTATTACCAACTCAAAAAAAAATACCCTACAAGGAGAATAGCAGATGTTCCATAAAACAATGATTGCAATGTATATAGGTGCCTCGCTCCTCGGAACTGTCCATTCGGCAAAAGCACATTTCGGTATGGTGATACCATCTGAAAACATCGTTACTCAAAAGAAAAAATCAGTAGCCCTCTCCCTCTCTTTTTCTCATCCTTTCGAAGGCCATGGAATGGATCTGAGCAAACCTGAAAAATTCTATGTCACAAAAGATGGGGAACAGACAAGCCTGCTTGGTTCTCTGCAAGAGACCACGGTTATGGACCACCAGGCATGGCGCATCGATTACAAGGTAAAACGTCCCGGAGTCTACATCTTCGCCATGGAACCAAAGCCCTATTGGGAACCAAGTGAGGATGTCTTTATTATCCACTACACCAAAACCATCATTGCAGCTTTTGGCAGTGAAGAAGGGTGGGATAGCCCTCTAGGTCTTCCCACGGAAATTGTGCCGCTACTCAGACCCTTTGGCAACTACATGGGCAATAGTTTCAGTGGTACGGTAATGACAAATGGAACGGCAGTTCCGGGTGCCGAAGTTGAAGTAGAAATGTACAACCAGGACAATACACTTGCTGCTCCAAGCGATTACCATATCACCCAGGTGGTTAAAGCAGATAGCAATGGAGTGTTTTCTTTCACCTGCCCACAAGCTGGCTGGTGGGGTTTTGCAGCACTCAGTGAGGCCGATTACACCTTAAACACTCCCGAGGGTGAAGCCAAACATGTGGAACTAGGTGCCGTTTTATGGGTTTATATGGATGAATACCTGTCCAAGTAAGAGGATATCTCAAAATCAATTCGTGCTCTTCCCCTTGCTATTTAGTATATTGCGGGTAAAATCCACTTTTTATTGGACTCACCGCTATGTTACGTATTTCAAACAGAATAGAAATCCCTGAGCAGGAAATAGAACTTAAATTTATTCGTGCCCAGGGAGCCGGAGGACAAAACGTCAACAAAGTTGCCTCTGCTGTACATATGCGCTTTGATATCCCGGCATCGACTCTGCCAGAAAGAATAAAAAGCAGACTGCTTGCTCTTCAGGATCACAGGATCAGCAAAGAAGGCGTGCTTGTCCTCAAAGCACAGCAGCACAGAAGCCAGGAAAAAAACAAGGCAGATGCACTACAACGTCTACAAGAGATCATCTCCCGAGCCTCGCTGCAGATAAAAAAACGAAAACCAACCCGGCCCGGAAAAAATGCTAAAAAAAGACGTCTGGAAGGGAAAAAGCAGCGTGGTCAGCTCAAAACTGCCAGAAAAAAAGTCTGCCACTAAGTGTCTGTAAAATAATAATATGGCCATTCCAGATCGGAATAAGCCATTTTTGTATACAGACATTCACAATCCATTTTCTCAAAACCTAGTTATTTCCGAAAGCAAAAAGGATTCCCCATGTTCAAAACCAATGAATATTTCGATGGAAAAGTAACATCAATCGCCTTCACCAGTGAAGAGGGTCCCGCAACCATCGGTGTTATGGCAGCAGGTGAATATGAATTTGGAACGGAATCCGTTGAGATCATGTCCGTTGTTTCCGGATCCATGGATATCAAACTCCCCGGAACCAATATCTGGAAAACAATCCAGACAAGAGAGCGTTTTGAAGTCGAGAAAGACGTAAAATTTGGCGTTCGCATAGAAACAGAAACCAGTTATCTCTGCTTCTACAAGTGATATCTAACAAAAAAGTAAAGAGCACCAACAAAAGGCTTGCGTCACCATTACGAACTTGTTACATACACACTCCATCTGTTAATGCCCCTGATTAACTGGCGTCTAACACAGGAGGGAATGAAATGTTGTACATAGTTTCATTCCCTCCTGTTTTACATATATTTTTTCTTTATTTGCCTGCTCTTCTCCCATGAAGTGCAGGCTTTTTTTTGTGGAAGTACTTTTTCTGCCCTTCTTTCACGATCCAGCATAAATAAGGCACGACACCATGCTCAGCCACAGCTTTATTCACCTTCCCGGAATCGGTGTAAAAACAGAAGAAAAGCTCTGGCAGGCGGGAGTCCATAACTGGCCCCAGTGGCCAGAGTCTCCACCGATTAAACTGCCAAACAGCTCATTTCAACAGCTCTCTGCTTTAGTACAGACATCCCTTACCGAGATCAGTAATGGACCGGAATTCTTTAGCAAAGCCTTACCTGCCAATGAGCAGTGGCGACTCTTCTCACATTTTAGAGAGCGTACAGCGTATCTTGACATTGAAACAACGGGCCTGAGTCCCGATGCCGAAATTACCACCGTCTCACTCTTTGATGGTAACAATATATACTGCTACGTAAATGGCAGAAACCTTGAAGATTTTGAGAAAGATATTTTCAAATATGACGTACTGGTAACCTATAATGGCAAGGGCTTTGATATCCCTGTGCTAGAGCGCTGGTTTCGCATCAAACTTCCCCACGCCCATATTGATCTGCGGTATATCCTGGCAAAACTAGGTTTTAAGGGAGGTCTGAAGGGGTGCGAAAAACAACTGGGAATAAACAGAGGGGCACTCGAAGGCGTCGATGGATATTTTGCAGTCCTTCTCTGGCATGATTTTATCAACAATAATAATGAAAAAGCGCTGGAAACCCTGCTTGCCTACAATATCGAGGATACTGTAAACTTGGAACGACTTCTTATTGAGGCGTACAACAGAAATGTCCTCGCCACGCCATTTGGCGAAAATCTCTTAATAGACCAACCGAAACGAGTATCAATTCCCTACTTCCCGGATTTTGGCACCGTGGAACGTCTTATGAACAGATAGCAACTAAGCACTCTACAGGAAAGTTTTCAGACAATAATCTCCGATCCTTCCGTTGCAAAAAACACTTCCGTATTGCCGTACTTTCCCGGCTCACAATATGTCTTCTCCATCTCCTCAATCTGCGCATCCGTCCGATCCGGATCATGATGAAATAGGGCCAGCCTCTTTACTCCAGCTCGATTTGCGGAAGCAATAGCCCACTCAAAGGTTGAATGCCCCCAGTTGACCTTTGTCTTATATTCTTCTTCAGTATATTGAGTATCATGTACCAACAGATCAGCTCCCTTAAAAAAATCTTCCACAGCCTGATTCTGTTCCTGGGCGACTTCTTCACCCTCGTAGGCCATTGCCTCATCGTATTCCGGGTGGTCAGGATCAGTAATAAAGAGGTTACGATATGGTTCATGATCGTAGCAGGTACAGAACACTTTTCCTTTATATTCGAAGCGATAACCAAGAGCGGTGATGGGATGATTGAGAAATTTAGTAGTCAGAAGCAGACCATCACCCAGATCGATATTCGGCTCTTCACGCAAACGTTTATACTCAATATCCGATGCAAGCTCTCCCACATTAATAGGAAAATAGCGATACTTCATCTGCCCACCGACAACATCCTTTAACGGATCATCTTCGTAGGTAACAGGTCCATGTACCGTCATCTTGGTACCTGGAATATAGATGGGAGTAAAGTAGGGAAACCCCATAATATGATCCCAATGTGTATGGGAAAGATAGAGGGCAAGCTGCAGAGGCCCGTTTGGAAGATCGTTTGCCACCAGAGAGTTACCGAGTTCTCGGATTCCGGAACCTGCATCGATAACAATGATTTCCTTTCGGCCCTCGACACGTAGCTCTATACAGGCGCCATTTCCACCATACTTCATGGTGTGTGACCCGGGACAGGGGATGGACCCTCTCACTCCCCAAAATCGCATTTTCATCATCCGTCGTCCTCTATCCTTTAGCTTTGAAGAAACACTTGTGCTTTTTCAATTTCAGCTTCAACGTCTTTGGCAACTGCCCCAAACATATCCCAACTCAAACCGGTAATTTCCAACATAGCATCTGCCCCTTCCGGTGCAGGAAAAGGATCGCCTGCATACCCAAGATCAAGGATATTTGAATACATATTAGCAAGGCCAACATATGCCACCCGAACACGCTGTTCTTCGGGGGCGGCCTCCACATCATGGTGATAGGCAATGGCACAGGTCATCGCCTCATTCAATTTCCATTTCTCAGCAATTTGCCGGCCCACTTCCTGATGATCAACACCAAGCATCTCCCGTTCCAGGTCGATAAGGGGAAGATAGTCAACTTTTACTTTCTGCAGAACGTCAATATATTCATCACCAAATGGAATTTTCCCAAGGTCATGGAGAAGCCCTGCGACAAAATATTCTTCGCACTCCATGACGGGAACACCATTCGCTTTAGCCAGCAGCTTAGCGCATACCCCGGTGGCGATGGAATGGGCCCAAAATTGTTTTGTCGGGAGAGCTATAGACTTCTTGGCACCTGACACGGAACGAATAATAGCTGTACTCAACGCCATATTCTTCACCGTGTTCATACCAAGCATGGTGATCGCGCGGGTAAGCGAAGTCACCTTATTCATAAGTGAATAGTAAGCAGAATTAATTAACTTCAACACCTGTCCAGTGAGCACAGGATCGAGTGAAATCACCTTATTTAACTCATTTGGAGAGGCATCAGTACGACTGCAGATTTCCATCACTTTACCAACTGTGGTGGAAAGACTGGGCATTCGTTTAATAAATCTGGTTATGGCTTTCCTATGAGCTGCACCTTCTTCTTCCATTACGTAATTCACCAAAATTCTGTTATACAATCAAACACATAGTAAAAAACTATCCTTCCGTATCGCTCATTGTATAGCAAGCGGAAAAGGAGGTCAAGAAAAGAGGTAGGATAACAAATGCTTTATTATTGCAAAGGGAACAGGATACGCTATTCTAAAAAGGTAGAAATGATATATGCAAATCTCAGCTTATTCAACAAGAGTTCTCGGAACACGATAGTTATTAATCGATTCACAGCCAATATGGAGCCAGGCCATGCTAAGCAAACTTCTATATTCCCTTATAGCGTTCCAGCTGTTTATCTGTACCTCCAGCAGTAATGCTTTTGCGTTTGAGTCTCACTGGAATGACTATAGAGAGCCACTGACTAAATCAATGAAAACATGCCTGGAAGGTGACGATTACTTTGTATCTGTTAACCTTCCTGCTGCCTTCTTAAGGAATCACAAAAAAATACAACTTAGCCTCACTTTTAAGAGTAAAACGTACTCACAGTATCAAAACGGTAACAAGACAACAGGCTTTTATGGTTACTCTCCATTCGTCAAAATCAATGACTCTTTTTTCTCCGGTTATTACCACTTAAACCCTGCCGACACCCCGGCGAGACAGGAATATTTACTGGAAGTTGACAGTGACGACTTCACTCCTGGAAAAAACATCATTAAGCTCGGCTTCAGCAATGATGCAGGTGGTAAAGGAGGGTGCCTTTCTAAGTGCTGTCCGTGTATTTTTGAAGAACTTGAATTTCTTCAGGCTGAATTTCCAATGCTCAATATTTCAGTTACTTCATCTCCAGAAGGATCATCGGTCTATGTGAATAATACCTACAAAGGGACAACTCCTTTAGGCCTCAGTCTTCGAGAGAAAGATTACTGGCTGAGAGTGGAAAAAGAGGGTTACGAAAAGCAATATAAAAA